>CACXDR010000031.1 GCA_902766415.1 uncultured Lachnospiraceae bacterium | reverse complement strand
GAACATGCGGCGCTCCTCCTCAAGCTCGTCGCGCGTCCCGGCCTTCCGGTGCGGGACCACGCCCTCGTTCGCGTCGATGATGAAGACGAGCGGGAACTCGAGTCCCTTCGACGCATGGAACGTCATGAGGTGGACGGTATCCTCCTCCGCGCCGGCTTCCCCGTCCGCCGCGGCCGTTCCTTCCCTTTCTGCCTCCTCTCTTTTTCCGGCATTCTCCCTCTTAAGAAGAAGCTCCTTCCGGAATTCCTTCAGGTGCGAAAACCACTCCTCCGGCACCTGGAAGCCGTCCGACGAATCGTGGACCTCCTCGATGACCTCGAAGAGCTCCGTCTCCTCGATGGCGTGCTCCTCCGCGTAGGCCTTCAGGAAGCCGTCGTAGCCCATATCCTCGCGGATGTACCGGACCGCCTCGTAGACGTTCTTCCTGCGGAGAAGACGCAGGTCCGTCTCCAGCCGGTCGATCCGCTCCTTCATCCAGTACTGCCCCATGCGGAAGTAGTACCTGCGGATCCCGTTGAAATCGAGACCGTCCTCGCGGAGCGCGTCGCGGCGGATGTACCGGTTCGGCCGGTTCATGATCCGGATCAGGTCCCCGACGGTCCCCTGGTCCCACGCGAGCCGGAGGTACGCGGAGATATCCTTCGCGATCCAGTGGTCCATAAGGTCCGGCAGCATTTCCCGCATGCGGAAGGGAACATTCTCCTGCATGAGCTTCGCGGAAAGCAGGCGCGGCTGGAGATTCGTCCGGTAGAGGACGGCGATCTCTCCGTAACGGAGCTCTCCCTTCCTGACGCGCTCGCGGATACTGTCCGCGATGTACCCCGCCTCCGCGGCAGGGTCGGGGCAAACCACCGTGTTGACCGGCTTCCCCGGGCCGCGGAAGGCGCGGATCTCCTTCCGGAACCTGCGTTTGTTTTTCCGGATGAGCCTGCCGGCAGTCAGGACGATCTCCGGCGTGGAGCGGTAGTTCACGTCCAGGAGGACACGCTTTGCCCCCGGGTAATCCCGCTCGAAGCCCAGCATGATCTCCGGCCGCGCGCCGCGGAACCGGTAGATGGACTGGTCATCGTCCCCGACGATCGTGAGGTTCTTCCTCTCCCCGGCGATCATCCGTACGATCTCGTACTGCAGGCGGTTGATGTCCTGGAACTCGTCCACGAGGATCCACTGCCACCTTGCGGCGCACGCGCGCCGGATGTCCTCCCGCTGGGACAGGAGCTCGTAGGTCATGAGGAGCATGTCCTCGTAGTCGATCTTCCGCATGCTCCCAAGGGCCTCCTCATAGGCCGTAAAGATCTCCCGGAAGGCCTCGGCCGGGCAGCACGCGGCATAGTAATGCGCGAGCTCCGCCCGCTCCTCCTTCACGGAGGCGATCTCCGACAGGAGGTTCCGCGCCAGGCTCTTCACGTCCTCCGACTCGATCCTCTTTTCCCGGATGAGCCCGAGGACGATGTTCATGCGCGCCTCGTCGTCCGCCACCTGGTCCGCGCTGTAGCCGTAGGCCGTCCGGAGGATCCCGAAGAAAAAGGAGTGGAAGGTGCCGAACGTGACCCTTCCCTTCGCGCGGAGCCCGAAGGCAAGGAAGCGCTCCTCCATCTCCCTTGCGGCAGCCCTGGAAAAGGTGACCACCAGGATCCTTGAAGGACTCACGCCGCGCGTCTCAATGAGATACCTCACCCGCTGCGTGATGACGAAGGTCTTCCCGGAGCCGGGCCCGGCAAGCACAAGAAGCGGCCCCTCTCCGTAAGTGACCGCTTCCTTCTGTGCAGGGCTGAAGGCCAGCCCGTCGTTATTCTGTTCAGTTCCCGCTTTCAAGCTTTTCGATTCCCTTCCTGATACGCCTGAGGGACTCTTCCTTCCCGAGGACCTCGAGGATCTCCGTCGCGCCGGCAGGCGTCTGCGCCTTGCCGGACAGCGCGGTGCGGACCGGCCACATGACGGTGCCGGTCTTCAGGCCGGCCTCCGCGGTGTAGGCCTTCAGCGCCTCGAACAGCGCGTCGTTCGTCCAGGTCTCCTGCGCCTCCAGGATGGGAAGGACGTCCGTAAGGATCTTCTTCGAGTTCTCCGCGTTGGTCTTCATCTTCTTGTGCGTGTACATGGAAACGTCGTACTCCGGCAGCTCGTTGAAGAAGTCCACCATGCCGGCGATGTCCGGGAAGACCTCGATCCTCGTGCGGACCATCTCCGCGATCTTCCTTAAGTCGAGCGGCCCGGTAATGGCCTCCTTAAGGTACGGCTCAGCCAGCCTGTAGAACTCCTCAGGAGCCATGGCCTTCAGGTATTCCCCGTTCATCCAGCGGAGCTTCTGCATGTCGAAGACCGCGGGGGACTTGGAGATCCTGTGGTAGTCGAACACCTTGACCAGCTCCTCGAGGGAGTAGATCTCGCGGTCCTCCTCCGGCGACCAGCCGAGCAGCGCGACGTAGTTCACGACAGCCGGGGCCACGAAGCCCTGGTTGATCAGGTCCTCGAAGGAGGAGTGGCCGGAGCGCTTGGAAAGCTTCTTGTGCTCCTCGTTGGTGATCGTCGGGCAGTGGACGTAGACCGGGATCTCCCAGCCGAAGGCCTCGTAAAGGCGGTTGTACTTCGGGGAGGAGGAAAGGTACTCGTTGCCGCGGACCACGTGGGTGATCCCCATGGTGTGGTCGTCGACCACGTTCGCGAAATTGTAGGTCGGGAAGCCGTCGGACTTGATCAGGACCATGTCGTCCAGCTCCTCGTTGCTGACCGTGATGTCGCCGTAGATCTCGTCGTGGAAGGTCGTGGTGCCCTCGGACGGATTGTTCTGGCGGATAACGAACGGCTTTCCGGCGTCAAGGTTCGCCTGGATCTCTTCCTTTGAAAGGTGCAGGCAGTGCTTGTCGTAGGTCATGATGGTCTCGCCGTTCACGACGCGCTTCAGGGAATCCAGGCGTGCCTGGTCGCAGAAGCAGTAATAAGCCTCTCCCTTTTCCACCAGCTGCTTCGCGTATTTCATGTAAATGCCCTGCTTCATGCGCTCGCTCTGCACGTACGGGCCCACGCCGCCGTCCTTGTCCGGTCCCTCGTCATGGATGAGCCCGGTCTCCTGGAGCGTGCGGTAGATGATCTCGGTAGCGCCCTCGACCTGGCGCTCCTGGTCGGTATCCTCGATGCGGAGCATGAAATCCCCGCCCTCGTGCTTGGCGATCAGGTAGGCGTAAAGCGCAGTCCTCAGGTTCCCGACATGCATGCGGCCGGTCGGGCTCGGCGCGTATCTGGTTCTGATCTTCATGTTGATGATCTCCGGTTTCATAATATTTGCCCAGTCATGGCCGCAGGCCGGAACGCGGAGCATCCCGGCCTGCGGCGTGCTGAACATACGCGTTCAGTATAGCACAGTTTTCATGAACATGTCGATAGAGGAAGGCGTACCTTCCGCCCGCGTCCTGCGCGGAGACACGTTCTTTTTCAGCTTCCCCGGCCCTTAACGTTCCTCTCTGAAGTAGGAAAGGCCCAGGCTTGCCGGCGGCTGGTCCTCCGGCCGGTTCTTCCGGCTGGTAAAGACCAGGACCGCGATCGTGACGACGTACGGCACCATCTTGAAGATCTCCTGCGCGGAGCGGGAAAGCCCCGGGATATAGAGATACAGGATGTACAGGGCGCCGAACAGGATGGAGCCCCAGATCGCGTTGTTCGCGTTCCAGATGGAAAGGATGACCAGCGCGACAGCCAGCCAGCCGCGGTCGCCGAAGCCGTTGTTGCCCCAGGTCCCGGACAGGTACTCCATGACGAAGTAAAGCCCGCCGAGTCCCGCGATGCCGGCGCCGATACAGGTCGCCACGTACTTATAGCGGGTCACGTCGATGCCGGCGGCATCCGCCGTCGCCGCATTCTCTCCGACCGCCCGGAGGTTCAGGCCCTTCCGGGTGTGCAGGAGGAAGTAGTTCAGGCAGACCGCGATGATGATCGCGAGGTAGGTGAGGAATCCGTAGGAGAACAGGATCTTCCCGATCACGGGGATCGAGGACAGCCCGGGGATGGTGGTGCGGTAGGCCGCTGCCGTCGCCTTGACGGAGATCTGGCCGACGCCGCCCGCCAGCTGGGACAGGGAGCCGCCGAAGAAGTTTCCGAAGCCCACGCCGAAGGTGGTGAGCGCAAGACCGACGACGTTCTGGTTCGCACGGAGCGAAACGGTCAGGATGCAGTAGACCAGTCCGCCGAGGACCGAGACGATCACCGCGAAGACGAACGAGATGAAGAGTCCCACGAAGCCGTTCGCGCCCTCCCCCGCGCCCCGCTCATAGAGGAACGCGGCGATCAGGCCCGAGATGCCGCCCATGTACATGATGCCGGGAATACCTAAGTTCAGGTTGCCGGACTTTTCCGTCAGGATCTCGCCGGAAGCGCCGTAAAGGATCGGAATGCCCTGAAGTATGGCGCGCTGGATAAATGTCAGTATGACAGTCATGCTTCCTCTCCTTTCTTTCTGAACTCGATCTTGTAGTTGATGAAGAACTCGCAGCCGATCAGGAAAAACAGGATGATGCCGGTGATGATGTCGGAGAAGTTCTCGTTCAGCTTGAACTGCGTCGCGATCTGGATGGCGCCCTGCTGCATGAAGATCAGGAGGCCGGAGATCAGCAGCATGAACAGCGGGTTGAAGCCGGACATCCACGCGACGATGATCGCGGTGAAGCCGCGGCCGTTCGCCGTGCTGGTGGACAGCGTGTGGCTCGAGCCGCCTACGATCACGCAGCCCGCAAGCCCGCAGACCGCGCCGGAGATCGCCATGGTGCGAAGGATGACGCGCTTCACGTCGATGCCCGCGTAACGCGCCGTGTTCTGGCTGGAGCCGACGACGGCGATCTCAAAGCCCTGCTTCGACCGGCGGAGATACCAGAACACCGCGATGGTCACCGCGATGACCAGGATCACGCTCAGGAGGTACTGGTTGCCCCCGATGGACGGGAACCAGCCGTAGTTCGTGTTCTTGTTGATGATGCCGACGGAGTTCGAGCCCTTCGGGTTCTCCCAGAAGCAGATGGCGAAGGTAACGAGCTGCATGGCGACGTAGTTCATCATAAGCGTGAACAGCGTCTCGTTCGTGTTGTATTTCGCCTTGAAATATGCCGGGATAAGGCCCCACACCATGCCCGCGAGAAGGCTCGCTGCCAGCATGGCGGAGATGAGGATCAGGCCGGGAAGCTTTTCGCCGCAGTAGATCATGAGCGCCGCGCTGACCATGCCTCCCATAAGGATCTGGCCCTCCGCGCCGACGTTCCAGAAGCGCATGCGGAACGCGGGGGTCAGACCTACCGCGATGAGGAGCAGCACCACCGTCTCGCGGACCGTGACCCAGAAGCGGCGCGCGTTGCCCACCGCGCCCTGGTAGATCGCCGAGTAGACGCCAAGCGGGTTTACGTGCGTGACCATGACGATGACGACCGCGCAGACGATCAGCGCCAGCACGAGTGCCATGAAATGGATGAGCGCGATCTTCCTGAAGCTGATCTGGCCCCGCTTTGTCATGCGGAACACCGGTTCTTTATTCTGCATGGAGCGCCTCCTTTCCGGAGCCGGTCATCATGAGGCCGAGCTCCTCCTTGGAGGCCGTCCGCGCCTCCACGATCCCTGCTGCCCTTCCGCCCTGCAGAACCAGGATGCGGTCGCAGAGCGCGAGCAGGACGTCCAGGTCCTCGCCCACGCAGATGACTGCCGCGCCGCTCTCCTTCTGCCTGCTAAGAAGGTTATAAATAAGGTAGGAGGAGTTGATGTCCAGTCCGCGGACCGGGTACGCTGCCATCATGACCTTCGGCTTCCCGGCGATCTCGCGGCCCACCAGGACCTTCTGGACGTTTCCGCCGGACAGGTTGACGATCCGCGTGCCGACGCCCGGGGTGACGACCTCGAGATCGTTCACGATCTGCTCCGCAAGCTCCTTCGGCGCCTTCCGGTCGGTCGTGAACGAGCTGCCGTTCCTGTAGGACCGGAGCATGACGTTATCCGTAAGGTCCATGTCCGCGACGAGGCCCATGCCGAGGCGGTCCTCAGGCACGAACGCGAGCCGGACGCCGAGCGCCTCGATCTCCGTCGGCGACATGCCCTTGAGGTCCTTCACGCTGCCGTCATCGTCCAGGTAAAGGATCCTGCCCTCGTGCTCCTGGAGCCCCGCGATGCTTTCGAGAAGCTCCTTCTGCCCGTTTCCGGAAATGCCGGCGATCCCGAGGATCTCCCCGCTCTTCAGCGTGAAGCTCACATTGTCGAGGACCCTGAGTCCCTCGGCGTTCACGCAGGAAACGCCCTCGAGGACCAGGCGGTCCTTCTCTCCGGTGGGCTCCGTCCTGTGGATGTCGAGGTCGACCTTCTGTCCGACCATCATCTCTGTCAGGGATTCAACGGAGGCCTTCGCGGTCTCGACCGTGCCGATGTACTTTCCCTTCCTCAGGACCGAGACGCGGTCGGAGATCTCCAGGACCTCGTTCAGCTTGTGCGTGATGATGATGATGGACTTCCCGTCCTCCCTCATGTTCCGCAGGACGTCGAACAGCTTCTCCGTCTCCTGCGGGGTGAGGACCGCGGTCGGCTCGTCAAGGATCAGGATGTCCGCGCCGCGGTACAGGACCTTGATGATCTCGACCGTCTGCTTCTGCGAGACCGACATGGCGTAGACCTTCTCGGCCGGATCCAGCTGGAAGCCGTACCGGTCGACCAGGTGCTTCACATCCGCCTCGACCTTCTTCATATTGAGCCGTCCCTCGCCCTCAAGCCCGAGGATGATGTTCTCGGCTGCCGTAAAGATCGGGATCAGCTTGAAATGCTGGTGGACCATCCCGATCTTCAGGGCGAAGGCGTCCTTCGGGGAACGGATCGTGACCTCCTTCCCGTTCACCAGGATATGCCCCTCGTCCGGGTAATAAATGCCGGAAAGCATGTTCATCAGCGTCGTCTTTCCGCTCCCGTTCTCGCCGAGAATGGAAAGGATCTCGCCCTGCCTTAAGGTCAGGCTGACGTGATCGTTGGCGACGACTTTGCTGCCGAAGCGTTTGGTTACGTTCCGCAGTTCAATGGCGTTCGTCTCACCCATGTAGTATCCTCCAAAAGTAAATGCGGGCGCATAGATTGCACTATTATAGCACAAAAGTGCCTGCATCGCGAACGATGCAGGCACTTTTGTGATTTTTGTTAAGTTTTCATGAAGGTCAGTTCACAACGCTCTCGATGCCGTCGATGTTCTTGTCGAAGGACGGAGCGCTGGTCTTCTCGGACTCATGATAGTAGCCGTCGTAGACCATGTCGTCATCCGCAAGCTGCTCGCCGCCGACAGTGAAGGTGCTGACGTCAAAGACGTGCAGGCTTCCGCTGCGGATCGCGTCCTCGGCAGCCTTGACAGCCTCCTCGGTGCCCTCCGCGACGGACTTGCCGAGCGGGGTGATGTAGACGGCGTCCTCAGTATAGCCCTTTGCCCAGTCGGTCTCAAGCGGCTCGCCGTTCATGACGCACTCGATCGCATGCTTGTAGTAGACCTTCCAGTTGTTGGTGGGGGAGGTCAGCGCAACGTCGGGAGCAACGCTCGTCATATCGACGTTGTAGCCGACGCACGGAACGCCCTCTTCCTGGCACGCGGACGGAGCGCCGGTGGTATCAGCGTGCTGGCCGATCAGGACGCAGCCGTCGGAGATGAGCTGCTTCGCGGTCTCAGCCTCTGCAGCGAGGTCCGCCCAGCTGTTGGTGTAAAGGACGCGCATGGTCGCCTCCGGGACGATGCTCTTCGCGCCAAGATAGAAGGAGCTGAAGCCGGAAATGACCTCTGCGTACGGATACGCGCCGACATAGCCGATCTTCGCCTGGTCAGCGGTGATCTTGCCCTCGTCGATCATCTCCTTCAGCTTCATGCCGGCAACGATACCGGACACATAGCGCGCCTCGTAGATGTAATCGAAGTAGTTGTGGAAGTTGTCAAGGCCGGAAGAAGTAGCCTGGTAGCCGGTCGCGTGCGCGAACTGGACGTCCGGGTGGTTCTTCGCGGACTCCATCAGGTAATCCTCATGGCCGAAGCTGTTCGCGAAAACGATCTGGCAGCCGTCGGAGACAAGGTCCTCGGCAGCGTCGGTGCAGGACTCATCCTCGCCGATGTTGGTCTTCTCGATCAGCTGGTCCTTGGAAAGGCCGAGCTCCTCGATCGCGGACTCGATGCCCCTCATGTGGGACTCGGTGTAGCCCTCGTTCTCGTCGCCGACATAGATGATGCCGATCTTCATGTCTTCCTTCGCGATCCCGGCGCCTGCAGCCTCAGCCTTGGTCTCCTCCGCCTTGGTCTCCTCGGCCTTCGTCTCCTCGGCCTTGGTCTCGGCGGCAGCAGCCGTAGTCGCAGCAGCCGTGGTCTGGGTGGAAGAAGATCCGCCGCAGCCTGCAAGCATGACAGCAGTCATGGATGCCGCACAAATAACGCTTAACGCCTTTTTCATTCTTATTTCCTCCTCATATGATGCCGGAATATCCGGCAGACGTATAACACAGTATCTTTGTATATCACAGTTTTTCCGTGAATTCAATTCTCAGGAATCACAAACTTCGCCGCCCCGGAGCAGGTTTTTGTTGACGTTATACACTCTTTTTCGCCTTTTTCGGCGCGGTGTTCACCGTGTTCCGCTTCCATACCCCGGGAGAAAGCATGAAGAGCAGCGGGAAGATCTCCAGACGTCCAAGCAGCATGTCGAATGAAAGGACCAGCTTTGAAAGGTCCGAGAACGCGCTGAAGTTTCCGGTCGTGCCGACCATGTGGAGACCCGGGCCGATGTTGTTGAACGTACAGATGACCGAGCTGATCGTGGTCTCCAGGTCCTTTCCGTCGAGCGCCACGATCATCATGGAGACGACCATGATGATCATGTAGGCCGCCATATAGGCGGTGGTCCCGAACATTACGGAATCCTCCACGCGGCGCCCGTCCATGCGGACGATGCTCACCCTTCTCGGATGGATCATGTTCGCCATCTGGACCTTCAGGTGCTTGAAAATAAGGAGGAGCCTCGACACCTTCATGCCGCCGCCCGTCGAGCCGGCGGACGCGCCGATCATCATGATGATCAGGAGGAAGTACCGCGAGAACTCCGGCCACTTGTCAAAGTCGGCCGTGCCGAAGCCGGTCGTCGTCATGATGGACGACACCGTGAAGAAGCTGTCGCGGAACGCCTGCCCGGTATCGCCGGGATACATCGGAATGATATTGATCCCGATCAGGATGGTCGCGCCGATCATGATGCCCCAGTACCACCGGAACTCCTCGTTGAAGAACGCGTCCCTGAAATGCTTCGTGAGCAGCAGGTAGTAAACGCTGAAGTTCACGCCGAAGAGCGCCATGTAGACAGCGATCGTCATCTGCATGACCTGGCTCTCATAGTGCGCGATGGAATTGTTCCAGATGGCGAAGCCGCCGGTGCCCGCCGTCGCAAAAGCGTTGACGACCGCGTCAAAGACCGGCATGCCCTCAATCACCAGGACCACCATCATGCTGACGGTCAGCGCAAAATAAATGATATAGGTGATCTTCGCCGTCTCGCTGATCTTCGGGGCGATCTTTCCTACAGCCGGCCCCGGGCTCTCCGCCCTCATGAGGTTGAACGGCTCGCCGTTCCCCTTGGGCATGCGGACGATCGCCAGAAGGAACACCAGGACGCCCATACCGCCGATCCAGTGCGTGAAGCTCCTCCAGTAAAGGATGCTGTACGGGATGCCCTCGATCGCGGTCAGGATGCTGGAACCGGTCGTGGTGAAGCCGGAGACCGTCTCGAACCAGCAGTCGATGTAACGCGGGATCTCGCGGCTGAACCAGAACGGCAGCGCGCCGAACAGCGACATCACGATCCAGCCGAGCGCGCAGATGACGAAGCCGTCTTCCATGGAGATGGAGTTCCCGGACTTCACGCGGCTTAAGACAAGTCCGATCGCGAACGTCAGAAGGATGCTGAAGACCAGTGCCGTGACCGCGCCGTCCTCTCCGCGGAACATCCCGATGAACAGCGCGGGGACCATGAACACGGCCTCGACCAGCATGATAAAGCCGATATATTTCGCTACGATACGGTAATTCATGCGTTGCCCCCGTTATCAAGGAAAATATCCGTGAGATTCGCGATCATGCGGCGCGGATCCGCGATCACGATGATCGAATCGCCGCGCATGAGGCAGGTATTGCCGTCCGGGATGATGACCTGCTCGTTCCGGACGATGCTGGCGATCAGCACCGCCTTTTTCAGCTTCAGATCGCGGAGCGGGACATTCAGGAAAAACCCGGTCTCCGGGACCGTGAAGCCGAGCGCCTCCGCCCTGCCGTTGTTGATCGTGGACAGCGTCTCCACGCTTCCGTCCCTCGACTGGCTCACCGCGCGGACGTAGCGGACGATCTCGTTCGCGGTCAGGCTCTTCGGGCTGACGATCGCGTCAAGCTCCGTGGTGTCCACAAGGCTTAAGTATTCGAGCCGGTTCACCTTCGTGACGGTCTTCTTCACGCCGATGGATTTCGCGTACAGGGAGATCATGATGTTGACCTCGTCGTACCCGGTCAGCGGGATGACCGCGTCCACCTTCGAGATCCCCTCTTCATTCAGGATGCTCTGCTTGGAACCGTCCGCGCAGATGATGTCCGCCTCCGGAAGAAGCTCGCAGAGCTTTTCGCAGCGGTCCTTGTCCATCTCCATGATGGTGACCCCGATGCCCACCCGCTTCAGATAATTCGCGAGATAGAAGGCTGTGGTGCTGCCCCCGATGATCAGGACGTTTTTGATGTTCTGGGTCTTGATGTTCAGCTTCCTTAAAAGGAAGGGCAGGTCCGCAGTCGCGGAGGAGAAGCTCATCTTGTCCTCCGCCTGGATCACGAACGAGCCGGACGGGACGATGACCTCGTTGTCGCGCTCGATCGTACAGATCAGTGCCTTCTTGTTCAGGATCGCGGGCAGCTGGTCCAGGCGCTTGCCCTCCAGGATGCCTCCCTCCTGCGCCATGAGCTCCACGAGCTCCGCGCGTCCGCCCGCGAACGAGCTCCGTGTAAGGAAGGACGGAAACTGCAGAAGGCGGAATATCTCCCTTGCCGCCGTCTTCTCGGGATTGATCGAGAAGGACAGGCCGAAGCTCGTGTTCAGAAGGTTCATCTCCCGGTCGTAGTCGCGGTTCCTGACGCGCGCGACCGTGTTCTTCGCGCCGATCTTCCGGCCGAGGAGCGCGGTGAGGAGGTTCACCTCGTCGCTGTTCGTCACAGCGAGAAGGAGGTCGCAGTCCTCTGTGCCTGCCTCCTTGAGTACATCGACCGACGCGCCGTTCCCGACCACGATCGCGACGTCGAGCTTTTCCTGGGTATAATGGAGCTTTTCATAGGTCGTGTCGATCACGACGATGTCGTGGCCTTCCTTGGCCAGCTGCTCGACCAGGAGGTGGCCGATCTTTCCGTTGCCGACAATGACTATTTTCATTCGGTTCTCCTTGAATCTCTGGTTCTCCGGCACTTCGCGCGCCGGGAATAAACAAATGTACATTTTCCCTTTTCCAGGGCATTATACAACGACCTATCATATCACATTTTAAGGATCCCTGCCTTAAAAGTTATGCATGCTGACGCAGAAACCATTATAATACTCTGTGTGCATTATTAGACATTCATAACAGTAATAAATAAAAGTTGAAAAAAAATCCCCTCTTTAATATAATCATCATGTAAACAGCCCTGCAAAAACGTTACTTTTCCGGGGGTTTTTATGTACAGGCATGATCAGTTTAAAAGGGCCGCGGCCGCCCTTCTGTGCGCCTCCCTCATCATCGCAGGCGCGGCGCGGCCGGCTTACGCGGAGGGCGGCATGATCAGTCCCTCTGTCGACGAGGCCTACTATGTGACGCTCGACTACTACGGCACGCCCACGGAGGCCGGCGTAGTAAAGAGCTATACGATGAACGGCGCGAAGGAGATCACGGACTACGGAACATACGACGAGGTCTCCAATCTGACGGACACGACAGAGCCGGAGATCGGGAACGGGACAACGACCTTCCGCTTCGGCGACAGCGCGCCGGAGCATTTTTATTTTGAAGGGAAAACCAAAAAGCTTTACGGTGAGCTCCCCTGGAGCATCACCCTCTCCTACCGTCTGAACGGCGTCCCGAAAAGGGCTGAAGAGCTGGCCGGCCGGAGCGGCGTGGTGGAGATCACGCTGACCGCGGTCCCGAACAGGAAGGCCGCGGAATACGCGCAGAACAACTACATGCTCACCGCCGCGGCCATATTCAACCAGGACGACATCCTTTCGCTCGAGGCTCCGGACGCGCAGATCCAGACGATCGGCAACCTCCGGGCAGCCGCCTTCCTCTGGCTCCCGGGCGAGGAGCAGCAGTACACGCTCCGGATCGGCACGGGATCCTTTGAGTTCGACGGCTTTACCTTCCTCATGG
>CACXDR010000030.1 GCA_902766415.1 uncultured Lachnospiraceae bacterium | reverse complement strand
CATCGACGAGTGGACCGGACTGGAGTAATAACTACGCTTTCCGACCAGGATTTACACTTTCAGTAAAATCGGCACATGCAGGCCCCCAGCTCGCTTCCGCTTTTCCGTACCTTAAAGCTTGCTGACCCCCCTCTCCCGTACGGAATCCCCTGCCGCAGCGGTCCCGCGCTCTTCAATTATTCCGTGACTTTAAGCTTGCTGCACGCTCCCCGGTACGGAATCTCCTGAGCGCAGTGCCTCCGCTCTTCTACGACATCAAAAAACAGCTGTTTACCCTTGGTTTATCGGGGTAAACAGCTGTTTTCTCAAATTCTCAGTTTTACCGCTTCTCGTACCTCACGCCGTTCTTCGTGAAGCCGTACGAGGAGAACACCGCTTCGGCGGCATCGTCCGCGGATCTCTTTCCCGGATTCAGGAGGACCGCCTTGCCGTAGGCCTCCGCCCGGGGCGTGCCGTCCGATGCCTTCACGCCGCTGCAGAAGGCCGTGCTGTTGTTCCTGTCCGCGCAGAACGCCTCCGCCGCCTCAGCGCCTCCGACGGCGAAATAGTCGTCGATAAGATGCATGGACCCGACCGCGTACTTCTTCCGGAAGAGCTCCGTAAAGACGTCCGTGACATCCTCGAGGATGTCCTTATGGACGATCATCTCGCCGACCTGGATCTTTCCCTCGTCGTTATAGTGGAGGACCTTCACGTAGCGGAGGTCGGAAAGCGCGACCTCGTTCGATTTCTGCCAGGAACGGCCGCTGATACGGTTGTAAACGTAGTCTCCCTCCTCGATGGAAAGGATCTGCGTATATTTCCCCGGATCCCCCGTGTCGATGTCTGACGCGCTGTAGACCGTGCCTGCAGCGACGCCGACCAGAGGCGAATCCTTGATGACGTTGTCAAGATAAGTAGGCGCCTCATCCGGCTCCGGATTCCCGGCGATGGCGCGCCCGGAGGCAGCTGCCGTCTGCGCTGGCGCTGCAGCTGAAGTCCCTGCCGCCTGTGTTTCCGCCGACTGAGAGGATGCTGCTGCGGAGGTCCCTGCCGCCTGTGTTCCCGTAGACTGTGCAGACACTGCCGCAGATGTTTCTGCAGCGACTGCCTCTCCTGCACCGGTTCCCGCATCTCTGCCTGCAGAGACCGCCCTCGTCTCAGCGGAGGCTGCCGTTGTCGCAAGTGCCCTGGTCTCCGCAGGTGCTGCCGTTGTCGCAAGTGCCCTGGTCTCCGCGGGCGCTGCCGTTGTCGTCACCGCGCCGCTCTCAGCGGGCGCGGCTTCGCCTGCCGCTGCCTCCGGGGTCCCGGCTGCTGTCGTTTCGACGCTGACCTCGGCTGAGGGTTCCTCTGCCGCAGCGGAAGCACCGTTCCCGTCAGAACGCGCCTCGACCGGAGCCGCCTCAGTTTCCCCGGCTCCCTTTTCCGCAGCTTCTTTCTCCTCAGCTTCTTTCTCCGAAGCTTCCTTCTCAGCGGCTTCCTTTCCGGCGTCGGCATCCGCCGCGGCGGCGGCTGTCAACTCCACCGCCCTGGCCTCCGCCGCTGCTCCCACAGCGCGCCTGCTTCCAAGGAAAAAGCCCGCAAGAAAAGAAAGAACCATCAGTGCGATAACGATTCCGATCAGCATTTCCAGGGAGATGCTCCTCTGCGCCCTGGACCTTCTTCTGGCCATATCCACTCACTCCTTCAGACAGGAAAACCGGGTTATTTTATGTCTACCAATACAATACCATATTTTGGAAGAAAACACGCAGAAGTTTCAAAGAAAATCATTTTTCATGCTGCCGAAATGAACCCAGACCCTGAGGCCGCCCCGGATACCGTACCTGAAACCCGGCCCTGATCCCGGCTGCAGCTCCGGAAACCGTCTTACCCGAACAGCTCCAGCGCCTTCTCCGCCATCCGTTTTCCGTAGATCTCAAAGTTCGGAACAAACTGCTCTATGTCCATGGTGTTGTCGATCCCGACCGGGCCAAGGTGAATGACCGGCTTCCCCAGGGAAGCCCCTCCGGAATAGACAAGCGCGCCAAGGACCATGCAGTGGTCCAGCATCTCGCGGATCCCGAGCTCCCCGCCGCCGTGGACATACTGCGCGGTGGTATACGCCCCGGCAAGCTTTCCCGCAAGGCCAAGCTTCTTGCCCTCGGAAAGCAGGAAATTCATCATCTGCCCCGTGATATGCGCGGCATAGATCGGGGACCCGAAGACCACCAGGCTGCACTCCTTCACATAGTCCGCGTCCGTCTCCTCGATGGAAAAGGTCCTGGCCTCCACATTGCCGGCGGACCGCATGCCTTCCGCGATGACCTCGCCCATATGCTTTGTGTTTCCGGTGACACTGTGGTAAATAACAGCTGCTTTCATGTTTTCTGCTCCTCTCTTTTTTCGTATTCACACGTCTTTATGATCCGCTCCCCGCCTTTTCAAGGAGGAAGCGGATGAATTCCTGCGCCATCCTTCCGACAGAGCGGTCGTTCGCAAGTGTCGCAAGGCAGGTGTTCCTGACGAGCTGCTCCGGAAGGTCATGGACGGAAATACGATAACCCTCCATCTCCTCCGTGTACGGGATGATCGCGTATCCCATGCCGTGCTCCGCCAGCGCAGCGATCGCGGTCTCGTTCGGCGCGCTGAACGTAAAGGAAAGATCCAGATGATACCTTCTCGAGATCTCTTCAAGAAGCAGGAACATCTGCGACCCCTTTTCGTAGCCGACCAGCGAGAGGCGCCGGATATCGTCCCAGCTGTACCCGCCGGTCCGGCCGCCTGGCGGACCGATCAGCACCAGCCGGTCGCCCCACAGGACCTTCATGTCGACGTCCTGCGCCTCCGCCTCGCTGCAGATCAGGAAATCGTACTGCCCCTCCTTCAGCCCGCGGATCAGCTCCGCGGTGTTTCCGGTGGAAAAGCTGAACCGCGCCGCCTCATGCCCCGGGATCCTCAGGAATTCCTGCATCATCCCCGGGAGATAGTTCTGGAGGATGGGGGTGATGCAGCCGATCCGCACGGAGGTCTCCCGGTTCATGCCGAGCCGCTCCATGTGGACCTTCGTCTCGTTGATCTCCTTCATGATCTTCTTCACGTGCCCGAGGAACTGGACTCCCGCTTCCGTGAGCTCCGCTTTCCGGCCCTGATGGACAAAAAGCTCCACCTTCAGCTCCTGCTCAAGCTTCATCATGGATACGCTGAGGCTCGGCTGGGCAATGTACAGCTTCCGCGCCGCCTGCCTCACGCTGCCTGTCTCCGCGATCGTCTCAAAATATAAAAGCTGGTTCAGCGTCACTGCCGCGCCTCCCTCCGGCTCCCGCTCCATACAGCGCAGCCTTCATCCTCATATAGATAGTTTATAACTATCAAATCAGATATTTTATGTATTTGATTATATCATCTTTCGGGCATAAAATAAAACCACAGAACAAAAAAACAGCCCCGCGGGGCAGTCGGCTGAACACTCCCGCCGCTTACGAAGCGGGGGTATTCCCGCCAGACAGTGATAAAAAGCCGGAGGTACGCCATGAAAAAGGAAAACATGAAAACAGTCGTCATCGGTACCGTAGGCGCGGGCTATGCGGCCCGCCTGCATGGCAACGGATACGCGAAGGTCAACGGGGTCTCCATCCGTCTGAAGGGGATCTGCGACATGCAGCTTGCCCTCGCGGACAAGATCAAGGAGGAGTTCGGCTATGAATACTCCACCGCGGATTACAAGGATCTCCTGAACGACCCGGAGATCAATGTCATCGACATTGTCCTCCCGCCCTTCCTCCACGTCCCGTTTGCGATCGAGGCCATGCGGGCAGGAAAGCACGTGATCTGCGAGAAGCCGCTGACCGGCTACTTCGGCGCGCGCGGCCAGGAGAATGTGGGCCGCACCGTCCCGAAGTCTGAAATGTACCGCGCGTGCCTCGCCGAGATGGACGAGCTTAAAAAGGTCATCGCTGAGACCGGGATGAAGTTCATGTACGCGGAGAATTTCGTGTACGCGACACCTGTCCAGAAGGCTGCGGAGATCCTCCGCGCGAAGAAGAGCAAGATCCTTTTCATGAAGGGCGAGGAAAGCCTGAAGGGCTCCTCAAGCCCGGTCGCCGGCAAATGGAACCGCACGGGAGGCGGCACGCTGACCAGGACCGGCACGCATCCGCTGGGCGGCATGCTCTGGCTTAAGCAGCAGGAGGCTGCGGCAAGAGGCGAAGAGATCACGCTGAAGGAGGTCTCCTGCGACGTCGGAAACGCGACCTTCTGCCTCACCGAGGAAGAGCACAGGCATATTGCCGCGCGTCCGGAGGACGTTGAGGATTACGGCGTGCTGAGCCTCACCTTCAGCGACGGCACCAAGGCGCTCTGCATCGCGAGCGACACCGTGCTGGGCGGGACCAAAAACTACATCGAGGTCTACGCGAACAACGCAGCGCTGAACTGCAACATCACCCCCACCGATCTCCTGAACACCTACTTCCTCGATGAAGACGGGCTGGACGATGTCTATATCAGCGAGATGCTTCCGAGGAAGCTCGGCTGGAACAAGGCCTTCGTAAACGACGAGATCATCCGCGGCTACATGGGCGAGCTGCAGGATTTCATGGAGTGCGTCGCCCTGGACCGCGAGCCTGTCTCCGGCTTCCAGCTTGCCTACGATATTACCAAGGTCACCTACGCCGCATACCAGTCCGCGGAGGAAGGGAAGAAGTTCGTCTTCTGATAGTTCGTTTCCTGATGGTTCGTCTCCTGAACACGTAGTTTTTGAACACTCCCACCGCTTAAAGAAGCGGGGGTATTCTCGCCAGATAGTGATAAACGGAGCAGCCGCATTTCGCGGCTGCCCCGTCTTTTTGTTCGGAAGCTTTGTTACTTTCCCTTCTGGGACCTCACGCTTTCCTTCTTT
>CACXDR010000029.1 GCA_902766415.1 uncultured Lachnospiraceae bacterium | reverse complement strand
TCTTCCGTAGAGTTCAAGCGCGCGGTGCAGGATCTCTCCGTAATCCGCCGGGCGAAATTCATAGACCTTCCGGTCCTCGAGCTCAAGTCCGTAGATCAGGAAAAACGAGTACGGGCACTTCGAGTACCGCTCGAGGCTCGATGCAGAGCCGTAAAACACTTCACCGTAAAGCGCTTCCGCCGTCTGCCGGCGGATGACGCTGTGCGGATTCCGGACATCCGACGCCCGCGTAATCCGTTCAAGAGCCTTCTCCCATTCGTGGCGCTTTGAGAAATAGGAAAGGAGGGCCGGCACCGCGTCCTCCGCGTGCGGATCCCTTCCGCGGGCTGTACCGTTCTCCTGTGGAGCGGCTTTGCCCTCCGCCGGGTCTTTGCGCCCGTGTCTCTCCGAGAAAATACGCGCGAGTTCTTTAAGGCCGTCCCCCGGATGCTCAAATGAGAGCGGATCCGTGAGATCTGCTTCCTCGACGGAGATTCCGGGGAAAAGAGCTTCCACTCCGCCGATCAGCTGCGAAGGGCGGAGCTTTCCGCCGTGCGAATCCGCGTTCGCATACGAGAGCGTCAGACGCTCCGAGGGCTTTGTCAGAGTCAGATAGAGATAAAACTGCGCGATCTCCGCCTCTTTCCGCGGATCGGGCGAGAGCTCCAGCCCCGCCTTTGCGAACCGCTCACGGTCTTCTTCCGTGAGGATCCCCCCGCCGGAAGAGACACGCGGCACAAGGTTGTCGTTGACTCCCGCGAAAAACAGCGCGCGAACTCCGGCAAAGCGGCTGCGCTCCATATCGCCGACCATCACCTGGTCCCGGCCGGGCGGAATGATCCCGACCTTCAGTCCCGAGAACCCGGCCTCGAGAAGTCCCTCGTAATCCGCCATCGAGATCCGTTCGGGGCCGAGGATCCGGACGATCTTATCGAAAAGTCCCATGACCTTTCCGTAGATCTGCCCGCACGAATAAGCGAGTGCGAGATTCCCCTCCGCCTCCGCGAGAAGGCGCTTTTTCTCGAGCTTTTCCTGGATCCGCGCAGACACGCAGAAGTCGTAGAGCGCCTCCGTTTTTTCCCGGACCGTCGATCCGCGTTTCGCATACCGTTCGGTGAGAGGCTCAAGCATGCGGCAGACTTCGCCGCGCGCGGTATCAAGAACCTGGATCTCATCGAGCTCACCGGACAGATCCGACCATCCGGCCAGCCAGCTCTTTTTCCCGCGGATGCCGCGGGCCAGCACAAAATTCTCCAGGCGGTCGCAGGTCTCCTCCGGGAGATCTGAGAGCCCGGTCTTCAGCATACGGAATACCGCGTCGTAGGTAAAGCCGCCGCTCATCACTTCCATCGAGCTGCGAAGGAATTCGACGAACGGATCCCCGAGGACCGGCTCTCTTTGGTCGATGAAATACGGGATGCCACGCGCTGAAAACGCTTCCTTAAACAGCCTCCCGTAGAGCGCGGGGTCTCCGGTCACGACCGCGATGTTGCGGTATCGGTACCCCTCTTCCCGGACAAGGCGCAGGATCGACCTCGCGACAGCCTCTGCCTCCTCCCGCGGATGGGCTGCTCGCATGATCCGGATCGGAGATCGGCCGGCCGCGGAAACAGGATCCGCCCGGAACGTCTCCGGTCGCTCCCGATAGAGATTTTTTTCCAGATGCGTCAGATACGGATCACCCGCGGGACGCCCCGTCGTTCCGTCCACGATCCGGTCGCGTTCCGTCGGCGTGTTCGTCTCATCCGCGAGCTTCTGAAGCTTCCGGATCGTCTCCTCGCTCATCGAAAACAGGCTCTCGCCCGGGGCATCCATCGTGACCGTCACACAGACCCGCTTCGCGGCGGGAAGCATCTCCCGGATGACCCTGTATTGTACCGGCGTAAAACCGGTGAATCCGTCGAACGCAACAACAGATCCCCGAATAAGCTGCGAATCCGCGACAAGACGGCTCAAGACCTCCGGCACGTCTTCCGACGTGAGATACGACCCGGCGAGCTCCTCCTCGTACGCGCGGTAGAGCGTCTGGAGATCAAGGATCTTACGCGAAAAACCCGACGGCGCCTCCGGGTCTTCCGCAAGCGCGGACAGATCCTCCGGCCTGACGCCGTACTGCTTCAGCTCAGAAAGTGCGGATTTGAGTTCGAGAAGGTTGCCGCGTTTCTCGAGCTTTTTTCCGAACGACGGGAGCGTATCGCCGAACTTCAGCGCTATTTTTTTAAGAAGAAACGTCTTCCCGGTCTCCTCCAGGAGCTCGCGTCTCTTTAATCCGACCTCGTCGAAGACGCGGTACGCCAGGCGGTCGAACGAGAGCACGTCCACGTTGAGGATCACGCCGCTCTTCGAAAGATCGGTCACCGCCCGCTGCGTCTGCATGGAAAACTGCTCCGGGACGATCACATAGAACCGCTCCCGGGGCGCTTTTTCCGCCTCGCTCAAGATGGTGGTCAGAAGCGCGTGCGTCTTGCCGGCGCCGCTCTTTCCGATGATCAGCTGCAGGGACATGGATACTCCTTTGATATGATTTGCCTGCGGGCCCGCAGTGCCGCGGCGCCCTTATGCCTTCCGGTCTGCCGTTTTTATTCGCCGTCCGGCGCGGGCCGCGGATCCCCTATCTCCGGCACACTCTCCGGCGCGGGCCGCAGGTCTTCGATCTCCAGCACCCGGTCCGCCTCGGTCTCGTCCATCTCGCCGATGCGTTTCATCCGGTTGGAAATGTGCCAGGTGCGCTTGTGGAGATCCTCGGTGAGGGACACCGCCTCGTTCAGCTTTTTCTGCGTCTTCTCGACGGAGTCGTTCATGCGCCCGATCTGGGCCTTCACGGCCTCGAGCGTCTTCATGACCTCGACCGATTTTTTCGACAGGGCGATGTTGCGGAAGCCGACCTGGAGACTGTTGAGGACCGCCGTGATCGTCGTCGGCCCGGTCAGGATGACTCCCTTTCTCTGGCACTCCTCGGAGAGCCCGTCGATGCGCAGCACCTCGGAGTAAAGGCCTTCGGTCGGCAGATAGAGGAACGCGTAATTCGTCGTGCGCGGCGGATCGAGATACTTCGAGGAGATCGTCTGCGCCTCCTCGCGGATCCGCTTTTTCAGGTCGGATACGGCGACGGCAAGCGCCTCGCGGTCCTCAGACTGCGACGCCTCCACGATCCGGTTGTAGAGATCGGTCGGGAATTTCGCGTCGATCGGGAGAAGAACGGTCTCCCCCTCCGCCTCGGCCGAAGGAAATTTCACCGCAAATTCCACGCGGTCGTCCGAGCCGCGCTTCGTCGCGACGTTGACCTCGTACTGGCTCCTCGCCATCGTGTCCTCGAGGATCCTCTGCAGCTGGATCTCGCCCCAGACGCCGCGGGTCTTCACGTTCGACAGCGTATGGTTGAGCTCGGTCACGCCGCTCGAGAGATCCCTGAGTTCACCGAGCGATCTGTAGAGGTTCGCGAGCTGCTCCGTGACCTTGGAAAAATTCGTGTCGAGCCGCTCGTTGAGCGTCGTGTCGAGCTTTTCGCTCACGACGCCCTGCATCGCGTTGAGCCGCTCGTCGTTGGCCTTCTGAAGCTTGTCCATCGACTCGGTCAGGGCGCGGACCACCGCCTCCTGGAACTTCGCGTTCTGGTCGTTGATCTGCCGGAGGGAAGTGTTCTGCCGCTCCTGCATCTCAAGGAGCGTCCTCGTCTGGTCGCGCGCCGAATTCCGCAGCTGCTCCGACTGATCCTGCGAGATCCGCCGAAGCTGTTCCGACTGCGAATCCATGCCGTCCTGCAGGCTCTCCCGGATCTCGCCCCGGAGCGAAGCGTTGAACTCCGCGTTGGATCTCGTGCCCGCATCGAGCTGGCCGCGCATGCGCAGGACTTCGTTTTTCAGTTCATCGCTGCGGATACTTTTCTTCAAAGAAGCCTGGCGCACCATGATCAGGAGCGCCAGGAGGATCAGTACCGCAAGAAAAATCAATATCAGGATTTCTGGTAAAGTCATTTTCCCGCTTTTTTCAGTTCTTTCGAAAAATCTGTTCTTTCCTGTTTCCGGTTCCTGCCTTACTTAATTATATAGAAATTTTTCGTGCAGGTCTATTGGCTCTCGCGCCTGCGATGGAAAAGCGCAAAGCAGGCAGCCAGAACAGCCAGTATCATCAGCGTGACCCACCAATCCGGATGGGTATCGTCCCCGGTCTTCGGCGGTGCCGGCGGTGACGGGGGTGACGGCGGTGACGGAGGCGACGGCGGCGTTACCTCCGCCTCCCACTGCGCCGTGAAGGTGTGGTCGTCCCCCACCGTGTACCGGTCGCCCGGCAGGTACGCCGAGCCCTTCCAGTACAG
>CACXDR010000028.1 GCA_902766415.1 uncultured Lachnospiraceae bacterium | reverse complement strand
CAAGCGCGTCGTACTCTCCGAGAAGCGCGATCACCGGCCTTCCGGAGCCGGCCGACGCGGTAAATGCTGTCGGCATGCCCGCGATCCCGGTCTCTATGTCAAAGCCCTCCTCCGCAAGGATCCCGGCAAGTATCTCCATGGAGCGGAACTCCTCGTACGCAAGCTCCGCACAGCCGAAGATCTCGTCGTTCGCGCGGAGGATCTGCGCGGCGTTTCCGGCGACTGCCTGTTTCACGAATTCTATATCTGTCATGGTCTTTTCTCCAGCCTGAAAACGTGCAGGGGAGACGCTATTCCGCTTCCGGCTGCACACCGGCCGCGCGTCCGAAGCCGAAGGGATCCTCCTCTTCACCGGGCAGCCAGTGATATTCGAGGACGAGCTCCTTCCTGTCCGTGAGGTCGTCAAGCGCGCCGAACACGACCGCCGCGTCCCGGCTCACCTCCGCGGATTCCCTGATCGATGAAAAGGACCATAACAGGCTGTCTTTTCCAGGCTCCTCCGGGACCGTCTTAACGAAAGCGTTGTCGTACTCGCTTTCCCTGACGATCCTGTAAGCGCGCCGGCCGTCCGTGTCCGTGAGCACCGCGTAGCAGATGCCGCCCGAAGGCGTCTCCAGCATTGCCTCAGCAAGAAAGGTATCGTCGAGCCAGCCCGCGTCCGCGCGCAGGATCCTGTATTTTTCCATGATGCTTCCTCCTCATAAACCCGGGGTTATTCTATCATACTTTCGTGAATGTGTGTGATTTTCGTGAAATTGTCCATTTCGGACGGTTTGGTCCTCTAATCTTTGTGTCCGTTTTGCAATCTGTGATTGAATCCTGCTGCTTTTGTATGGTATATTATTCTAAATCGAAGTTCTTCTCAGGAGGTCGGCTATGCTTACGAAAAGAGAATTCAAGATCCGTCTTATCAACGGATGTAAAATGGTCATAGACGCGCGTGATGAGCTCACCCAGGCTGACGCCATGTTCGGCGACGCGGACCATGGCCACACCATGGCAAAGATCGCGGAAGCGCTGAAGAATTCCGTACGCCATTCCAACGGCTCCATCCGCGAGATCATGGAGAACGCAGCTGCCGCTGTGCTCCTGATCAACGGCGGCGACGAGGTCCCGATCTGGTACGCATGGCTGTGCGGCCTTGCGGAGCATGCTCCCGCGGACGCTGATGTCCTGCACCGCAAAGACCTCCAGTCCATGTTCGCCAACGCGCTGAAGAGCCTTGACACGCTCACCACCGCGAAGGTCGGTGACAAGACCATGATGGACGCGCTGATCCCTGCGACGGAAGCCATCTGCTCCGCGACGGGCTCCATCAACGACCTGTTCTTCAACGCAGCCGACGCCGCAGAGGCCGGTATGGAATACACGAAGGAGGTCCCCGCGAAGTTCGGCCGCGCCGCCGAGTACGGGGACGAGACCATCGGCTACCCGGATCCGGGCGCCATGTCCATGATGTGCTTCTTTGTCGGCCTGTCCGACAGGTTCTGAACAGAGTTTTTATCAAAGCAGAGATCTAAAAAGGCTGTGCCCGGTTCCGGGCACAGCCTTTTTCTTTTTTCCGGGCTTCCGCTTTCGGAGTGATTATACGGTGCGGAACGGGAAGCTGTCCCGGATCACCCCGACCATCTCCGTGAGGGTCTCCGCAGGAAGGACCAGCGCCATGCGGATATACCCTTCCCCGCGCGGCCCGAACGCCGTCCCGGGCGTCGCGACGATCCCGCAGGTGTCCATAAGCGTGCTGATGCAGCTCTCAGAGGTATATCCCTCCGGTACCGGGATCCAGGCGAACATGGTCCCGTCGGTATCGGGGACATCGCCCCACCCGATCTCCCGGAGGCCGCCGCAGAGCGCGTCCCTGCGGCGCTCGTACTCCGCGCACTGCCTTCTGACCTCGTCGAGCGGTCCGGTCAGCGCCGCGACCGCAGCCTTCTGCGCCGGGTAGGAAATTCCGAAATCATACTGGCTCCGGAGAAGCTTCAGCGCGTCGATCACCGAACGGTTCCCGATCAGGTAGGAAAGGCGGAGCCCCGTCAGGTTAAAGGACTTTGAGAGCGAGTAGAACTCGACGCCCACCTCCTTCGCGCCCGGGATGGAAAGGAACGAATACCCCTCCCGCCCGTCAAAGATGATGTCCGAGTACGCCATGTCGTTGATGATGAAGAACCCGTACCTCTTCGCGGCGGAGATCATCTCCTCGAACATGGACTTCGGCGCGGCCGCGCCGATCGGGTTCGACGGGTAGGAAAGGACGATGTACTTCGTCCGGCGGAGGACCTCCTCCGGGATCTCACTGAGCTTCGGAAGGAAGCCGTTCTCCTTCGTGAGCCCGTAATAGTGTACGTCCGCGCCGCCGAAGTAGGAGCCCGCCTCGTAGATCGGGTAGCCGGGGTCCGGAAGAAGGACGGCATCGCCCTCGTTCAGCATGGCCATGCCGAGGTGCCCCATGCCCTCCTGCGTCCCGTGGACGCCGTAGATCTCGTCCCGCGCGATCTCCACGCCGTAGCGCTTTTTATAGTAGGCAGCGAGGGCGTCGAGCATCTCGTCCGTGTCCGTGAGGGAATACTTGTAGTTTTCCGGGTCCAGGGCCGCGCGGCTCACCGCCTCCATGATATGCTTTGCCGGCCGGAAATCGGGCGTGCCGATCGACAGGTTATAGACCTTCCTGCCCGTCTTCATGAGCGCGCGCTTCTTTTCGTCCATCGCGGCAAAGATCCCCGTGCTGAAATGGTCAAGCCTGTCCGAATGTCTGTATTCCATGTTTTCTTCCCTCTTTCCTTTCGTTAAGTGCCGGCGTACGTCAGATGGTCCTGAAGCCGCTCAGGACCAGCCGCGCCGCGTAATCCGTAAATTCCTCAAGAGTCATCTCCCTGGTGGAGATCCAGTATGTAAGCAGGGAAATGATCCCGGCGGAGGTATATTCCGCGTAGTAGTTCAGCTGCGTCCTGCGTTTCCTGACCTCCTCAGGCTCCGCGCCCTCCGCCTTCTTCATCCCGAACTGCCCGAGGAAGACGTCGATCAGGAGCGTCCGGAGCTTTTCATTCAGATCCGGGAGCACGCCCGTCTTGTAGAGCAGAAGGTATTTCGAGAGGTCGGCGTTCGCGATCTGGTTGAACTCGTCAAAGAAACGCATGGCGTCGAAGTTCCCGGACCTCATGTCCACGGACCGGATCAGCTTCCCGTATTTTGAAAGCAGCTCCCCCTCGATCTTTCCGAGAAGGTCGTCGATATCCATATAATACACGTAAAAGGTCTTGCGGTTGATGCCGGCGCGCGCCGAGAGCTCTGAGACCGTGATCCTCCGGAACTCCTTTTCCCCGAGGAGCTCAAAAAAGGCGTCCCTGATCTTCGCCTTGGT
>CACXDR010000027.1 GCA_902766415.1 uncultured Lachnospiraceae bacterium | reverse complement strand
CCGTTAAAGTACGCTTCGTTGAAGCGCACCGCAAAATCCGCCATATTGCCGCGGGTCTTTTCATCGGCCCTGACTCCTGACATGGCGGAGAGCACCTGCTGGTACGCGGTCTCCTGGTACCGCCTTTTCGCCTCCTCCTGGAAGACGGACAGATGGCGCGGCGTATAGCTCACGGCCGGGTCCCTGCCCGGATCAGCCCCGCTCGAGGCAGCGGCAGCCTCACTGAAAGCGGGATCAGCCTCGCCGCCCGGGTCCCCGCCGGCTCCGGCAGAGGGCTCAGACAGGACCTCCGCGAACATGAGCGGGGACAGCGTCAGGCACCCGGTGCAGTGATCGCGGAGCCCATCCTCCTCCGCGCTGTGCATAAGGTGCGCATGGCCGCTCAGGTTCATCCGGACGCCGTATTTCCTCAGGAGCCCGGCAGCCTTCTCCCGGTCCTTCACCACGAAGCCGTCCTGGAACACCTTGTTCTGGGGGACCACGTTCTGGTGCGTCACGGAGATCACGCGCACGCCCCTTCTCCCTGCGTCCTTCAGCACCCGCTCCGCCCACTTCAGCGTCCCGGGAAGGAGTTCTCCGGGCGCCTTTTCGGTGTTTGCGTCCAGGAACAGAAGGGACAGGTCTTCGGAGACGGGGTAGATATAGCTGAACGAGGCAGGATCCCTGGAGGCCGCCGCGCCGTATCCGAAGCCCGCGCACATGGCGCGGAACGTACCTTCGCGGATGTTCTCCACCCGCGCGGCTTCCGCCCCGCTGAAGGCATACGCGATAGGATAATTGATGTCGTGGTTTCCCGGGATCACGAGGACCGGTATGCCCTTTTCCGTGAGCGCCTTAAGCTTTCCGCACATGTCCTCAAGGCTTGCCCTGGCGCCGTTGAAGGTGAGGTCCCCGCAGATCACGAGGGCATCCGGCCGCCCGGCGGCAGTCATCTCAAGGAAGGCGTCCGTGACCTCCGGGCTGAGATCCGTCAGCTTTCCGTCGCCGTTTCCCACTGTCCTTAAGAACAGCTCTCCCCCGTCGTTCAGCCTTGGCGAGATATAGTGGATGTCCGCCGCGGCGATCAGCTTCACACGGCTTCCGGCGGGCATGACCGGCCGGACCCTTTCATACGCCTCCGCGTGCGGCAGGGTCCCCCCGTTCCCCGCGCCGGGCCCGGCCCTCCTTCCGATGACCGCGCATACTGCGCCTGCCGCAGCCATCACTGCAGCAGTCATTACCGCTAAAGGTCCGCCCATGATCGATCCTTTCTGTCAAAGAAGCTCCGCCGCCACCTTCGCGAAGAGGAGCACGAGCACGCAGAGCATGACCGGCCGCACGACCCGCATCCCCTTCGTGAGCATCATCCCCGAGCCGAAATAGGCGCCGGCCATGTTGCAGAGGCCCGCGGCGATCCCGAGCGGGATGAGCGCCTGCCCGTGGAGAAGGAATACGATGACCGAGGTCAGGTTCGAGGTGAGGTTGATCAGCTTTGCGTGGCCTGCCGCCGTTTTCATGCTGAGCTTTGAGAAAACGGTGAGGGCGATGATCAGGAAGGTCCCGGTCCCCGGCCCGTAGACCCCGTCATATACGCCGATGGTGAGCGCCGCGAGGACCGCGGTGACGAACGTCGCCGGCGTGATCCGCTCGTTTTCCTGCCCGATGTCCCTGAGGATATGTTTATTGAAGACCGCGAAGGCGACGACCGGGAGGGTCACGAGCAGGATGCCCAGCATGACCTTCTCGTCAAGCTTCAGGGAAAGCCGCGCGCCCATGGCGCTCCCCGCCATCGCCGCCGCGACCGTCGGGACCGCGAGCGCCGGGCGGATCATCCCCTGCCGGGCAAATCGGACCGTGGCGAGCGTGGTCCCGCACGAGGACGAGATCTTGTTCGTCGCGACCGCGGTATGCACCGGAAGCCCGCCGATGAGGTAGGCGGGAAGCGTGATCAGTCCCCCGCCCCCCGCGATGGAATCCACAAAGCCGCCCAGTCCGACCAGAAGGCAGATGCCGCAGAACGCCAGAGGCGTAAGCTGTCCCATATTGTCAAAGCTCCTTTTTTATCAAAGTATCGCGCCCGCGTCCCGTGCCGCAGCCAGGCATGCCGGGGCGTCCTCCTTCCGGGCAGGCAGGGCAGCGGCGCCCGCAGCTTCTGTCCGAGAGAAAAGAAGGGATCCGCAGGGGATCCCTTCTTTCAAAGCATATTTTCCGGATGTCAGTCGAGGGTCTTGTTGAGGCCCAGGACCTCTTTGACCTTGCCGGTGATGTAGATGCCGATGTCTCTGGAGGCATCGACAGACTGCGCGCCAAGGTGCGGGGTGATGATGAAGTTGTCGCACTCGAAGAGCGGGCTCGCGAACTCGTCGTCGCCGGTCAGGCCGGTGCCTGCAAGCTCGTTCTCCATAACGTCAGCAGCATAGCCGCCGATGCGTCCTTCCTTCAGCGCCTCGTACATATCCTTCTCGTTGACGATGCCGCCGCGGCTCATGTTGAGGACGACCGCGCCGTCCTTCATCTTCGCGATGGACTCCTTGTTGAAGAGGTCCTTCGTCTCCGGGGTCAGCGGAACGTGGATGGAGATAAAGTCAGAGACCCTGATCAGGCCGTCGACGTCCATTCCGGTCGCGCCTTCAGCAGCGAACTGCTCCGGCTTCAGGTACGGATCGTACGCGACGATGTTCATCTTGAATGCCTTGCCGAGCTCGCCGACGCGGCGTCCGATGCGGCCGAAGCCCATGATGCCCAGCGTCTTTCCGCGGAGCTCGCGGCCGACGTACTTATACTTGTCCCAGATGTGGTTGACCTTGACATCGTG
>CACXDR010000026.1 GCA_902766415.1 uncultured Lachnospiraceae bacterium | reverse complement strand
TCAGAACCGCACCGACTGCCGGATGCGTCTTGCCGTCTCCGCCAGCGCGGGAACGATCTCCTTCCGCTGCTTCGCGATCGCGACGCTCATTCCGGTGAGGCTTATGGAGCCGAAGATCCTGTTGTCATAGCTTGAAAAGATCGGGACGGCGATCGCGGACACGCCGTCGAACAGCTCATTGTTCTCCACGGAAAAGCCCTGGGCGCGGATCTTGCCGAGCTCGTTCCGGAGAGCCTGTTCCCCCGTGATGCTCGCCTGGGTAAACGCGTGGAACGGGCTGAGCTTCAGGTATTCCGCGAACTCCTTTTCCGAAAGATACGCGAGGAGCAGCTTTCCGCTTGCGGAGCAGAATAACGGCATGTGCGTGCTTGCACGCCGGATGACGAATGTGGAGTTCCTCGGCTCCGTGCTGTACAGGAAGAGGGTATAGAGCCCCTCGAACGCGAACATGGAGCCATTGGCCATGAACTGGTCGGAGAGGTCCTGCAGATAAAGCTGCGCCTGGTCGATGTAGACGCTCCGCCGGGTGTCCGGCGCGAGCTGGGACTTGTTGAAGAGCTCCGCCCCGAGCATGTACTGGCCGCTGCTGTTCTGGGAAATGTAGCCGTTATTATGCAGCGTATTCAGGATCCCGTGCACAGTCCCCTTGTTCAGGCCCAGGCGGGCGCTGATCTGCCCGAGGGTAAGGGTGGGGCTCGACGCGGTGAAGCAGTTCAGGATGTCGACGGCGCGCTGCACGGACTGGATCTGTTTTCCGGAAAGTGTTCCCTTTTTCTTCTCTTCTTCCATGCTGCCGCCCTCCTTTTCTTTCGTATGCGGTCCGTTTCCCCGGCCGGGGCCTTCAGCCCGGAGCGTACATGAGGTCCCCGGTCAGGACCTTCAGCCCGGAGCATGCATGAGGTCCCCGGTCAGGGCCTTACGTTTCAGAGTATACATGAAATTGCGGGAAAAATGGGCCGGAGAAAAAGAATTTGACATTATCAAAAAAGAATTGACAAATATTGTGAGACACCTGAACGCCTGTTAGAATCCAAAACACAAGAAACAACGCGTTCCGGCCGGACGCAGTGCGTTTTCCTGAAATCCAATGGCGGGCATCCGCCCATACTGTGAAACTCAGAATGCAAGGGGGCAATTATGGCAGAGCAGAGCAGCAAAAAGCAGTATACGTTAAAAGAAAAATTAGGGGCACTCGGACCGGGATTCCTGATCGTCGGATCGTTTATAGGCCCCGGCACCGTCACCAGCTCCACCAGGGCCGGCGCGAACTACGGGTTCCAGCTTTTCTGGTGCATCATCTTTTCCGTCATCGCGGTCATCGTCGTGCAGGGCATGGCGGCGAGACTCGGCATCATCACCCAGAAGGACCTGGCGCAGAACCTGGTCGACGATTTCGCCGACCGCCCGGCGCTCCGGAACATCCTTTGCGGGCTTGTCGCGATCGCCATCGCGATTGGCGGCTTCGCCTACATGGGCGGCGACCTGACCGGCACCGCGCTCGGTATCAGCGCGCTGACCGGTATTCCTACGAAGATCATAGCTCCGATCTGGGGCTGCTGCATCCTGCTGATCCTGAACTTCGCGGGAGATGCAGTCAAATATCTTGAGAAGCTTCTCGGCTTCTGCGTCATTCTCATGGCGGTCGTGTTCCTGGTCACCATGTTCATCGTCAAACCGGACCTCGGCGAGCTTTTCGCCGGCTGCGTCCCGACCATCCCGGAAAACGGCGGTATCATGACCTGCCTTTCCCTGATCGGCACCACGGTCGTCCCGTACAACATGTTCCTGCATGCCGCCAGCGCGAAGCGCACGTGGCATTCTCCTGAGGAGCTTCCGCTCTGCAACTTCGGCACGACGGTCCCGATGATCATCGGCGGTGTCGTCACCGGCGCGATCCTGGTCACCTCCGCGACCGTCATGCGCGGCATGAGCGTCAACAATGCAATGGATATGGCTGTCCAGCTTGAACCCACCCTCGGAAGCCTGGCACAGCCGTTCATGGCGATCGGACTTGTAGCGGCCGGTATTTCCAGCGCGGTCTGCACCCCGATGGGCGTTTCCTACGTCCTTGCAGGCTTGTTTGGCTGGAAGACCGACCGGTCCGATAAGCGCTATACCATCACGAACGCAGCAGTCCTGGTCACCGGTATTATCATCGCGGCGCTTGGCACCAACCCGCTCGCGCTGATCATGACCGCCCAGGCAGTCAACGGCATCGTCCTCCCGGTCGTCGTCGGCGTTACGGTCTACCTGACCTGCCGCGACAGCGTCATGGGCAAGTATAAGAACGGCCCGGTCGCCACGGTCCTCGGCATCGCGATCTTCGCGATCTCGCTGATCCTCGG
>CACXDR010000025.1 GCA_902766415.1 uncultured Lachnospiraceae bacterium | reverse complement strand
TGCGATGCGTCCCGTAATACAGCCTCCGGCGGACCGTTTTTAAGGACTTATGTTCTGATATCCTGTAAACAGATGGAAAAGGGGAATTGCCTGAAAGGGCGCCCGTTTTCCCGGAACACGCAGGATGTCACGAAAGGAGTCCGGGATGAAAGGCTATACGACGGAGACAGGATATATGGGATATGTGGACGGAAGCTATATGCTTTTTTCCTGCGAGAGCGATTATATGGATTATATGGAAAACTCATAAAAAGATCGTATAATCAGTTTGACATCTCCCCGGAAAAAGGCGAAAATTATACTAACTATTAATATCGCAGGAGGGAGTCAATTATGAACCAGAACATCGATGTCCAGTGCGTCAATGCCATCCGTGTGCTTTCCGCGGATGCTATCCAGAAGGCCAATTCCGGCCATCCGGGCCTGCCGCTCGGCGCTGCTTCCATGGCCTATGAGCTGTGGGCACACCACATGAAGATCAACCCGAAGTCCCCGAAGTGGGAGGACAGGGACCGCTTCATCCTGTCCGGCGGCCATGGCTCCATGCTTCTTTACTCCCTGCTCCACCTGTTCGGCTACGGCCTTACGAAGGAGGACCTGACCCAGTTCCGCCAGTTCGGTTCCCTGACCCCGGGACATCCGGAGTACGGCCACACCGTCGGCATCGAAGCGACCACGGGACCGCTCGGCGCGGGCCTCGGCATGGCAGTCGGTATGGCTGCTGCTGAAAAGCACCTCGCGGCAGTCTTCAACAAGCCGGGCTACGAGATCGTGAACCACAGGACCTACGCGATCTGCGGCGACGGCTGCATGATGGAGGGCATCTCCTCCGAGTCCCTGTCCCTGGCAGGCACCTGGAAGCTTGACAAGCTCACCATCCTCTATGATTCCAACAAGATCTCCATCGAGGGCAGCACCGACATCGCGTTCACCGAGGACGTGAAGAAGCGCGTCGAGGCGTTCGGCTTCAAGACCCTGACCGTCGAGGACGGCAACGACATGGAAGCTATCGGCGCGGCGATCGAGGCTGCTGCGGCTGACACCAGCGCTCCGTACTTCATCATCGTCAAGACCCAGATCGGCTACGGATGCCCGGCAAAGCAGGGCACCGCTGCGGCGCACGGCGAGCCGCTCGGCCAGGACAACATCGACGCCATGAAGGATTTCCTCGGCTGGCCGTCCAAGGAAGCGTTCTACGTTCCGGACGAGGTCTACGCGCACTACGCTGAGCTGACCGCGGCGAAGGCTCCGGCAGAGGCTGCATGGAACGAGCTCTTCGCGGCATACCGGAAGGAATATCCGGAGCTTGCGGAGAAGTGGGATCTCTGGCACTCCAAGGATGCCGAGAAGGCCCTTACGGACGATGCCGAGTACTGGGTACAGGCTCCGAAGGCGGAAGCGACCAGAGCTTCCTCCGGCGCGGTCATCCAGGTCCTGAAGGACAAGATCCCGAACCTCTTCGGCGGTTCCGCGGACCTTGCTCCGTCCAACAAGACGGATATGAAGGGCGAGCCGTTCTTCTCGGCTGATGCTCCTGCAGGCAGGAACATCCACTTCGGTGTCCGCGAGCTCGGCATGTCCGACATCGCGAACGGCATGCTGCTGCACGGCGGCCTCCGCACCTACGTCGGCACCTTCTTCGTATTCAGTGACTACATGAAGCCGATGGCACGCCTTGCGTCCATCATGAACATCCCGCAGATCTTCGTCCTGACCCACGACTCCATCGGCGTCGGCGAGGACGGCCCGACCCACGAGCCGATCGAGCAGATGGCCATGCTCCGCTCGCAGCCGAACTTCCAGGTCTTCCGTCCGTGCGACAGGGCAGAGACCGAGGCTGCGTGGTACGCGGCCCTGAACAGCGAGAAGACCCCGACCGGCCTGGTCCTCACGAGACAGAACCTAGCGCAGATCTCCGGCGACGGCAAGGGCGCCCTGAAGGGCGGCTACGTCATCTCCGATTCCGAGAAGGCTCCGGAGTACATCATCATTGCCAGCGGCTCCGAGGTGGATCTCGCGATCAAGGCGCAGAAGCAGCTCGCGGAAGAGGGCTACCAGGTCCGCGTCGTCTCCATGCCGTGCATGGAGGTCTTCGAGCAGCAGTCCGACGAGTACAAGGAGTCCGTCCTTCCGAAGAGCATCCGCAAGCGTGTCTCCGTCGAGGCGCTGTCCGACTTCGGCTGGTACAAGTACATCGGCCTTGACGGCAAGGCGATCTGCATGAAGGGCTTCGGCGCTTCCGGCCCGGCCAACACCCTGTTCGAGTACTATGGCTTCACGGTCGAGAACGTCGTGAACACGGTGAAGAGCCTGTAAGCCTGTGAAAAGTGATTTAAAGAATAAAGACGGGAACCGCCAGGAGAGATCCTGGCGGTTCTTTTGCTGTGCTCAGGCCTGCACTGTGTGTATCCGCGCCGGGACGGCTGCACAGATCCTTCACTTTGACATGCCGTGAAAGCTATATTATAATCGAAATGATCCCGCGGAGGATGCAGCCGAAGCGGGAGCATGTCTTTCAGCCGGCAGCTGCCGGTCTTCCCCTGCTCGTTCCGTTTTGCCCGGAAACGTTCCGGAGAAACGGAGAAAACTGAATGAATGATTACAACGCCGTAAAGGACAGCCTGACGGTCTTTTTGACGTCCGCAACGATCAACGCGGAGGCTCTTGAAAACATTCCCCACGGGATCATCGGGGACATGGCGGAGATCGTCTGCATGGACCTGGGGGAGCATGACGGGAAGCACACCCTGCGCACGGTGAGCTACGCGGAGATCAAGGCCTGGGGTATAAGCCCGGACCTTCTCCGCGCGGACGCGGAGCGGAACGCGGCGGAAAAAAAGCCCGCGGAGCTCATGCCGCTTGCAAGGGTGCTGAAGGGACTCATGCCGGACGGCGCAGACTGGGAGCCGGAGGAGGGCGGAACAGAGCTCCTCATCGCGACCAACGGGGACGCCGCCTGCGGCGCCGCGGTCATCACCTACCCGGGCTTCTTAAGGAAGATCTCGGGACAGCTCGGCGGGGATTTCTACCTCCTCCCGTCCAGTATCCACGAGGTCCTCGTGCTCCGCGCGGAACAGAACGTCGACGAATCCGCCCTCACGGAGATGGTACGGGAGGTGAACCGCCGGGAGGTCGCGGAGGAGGAACGCCTGTCGGACTACGCGTACCGCTACGACGCGGAGAGCGGGATGCTCCTGAAGATCGCGTAGATCCTCCGCCGGAATACAGAAAGCCGGCGCAACGCCGGGCCTCCGCAGGCCGGAAGGGAAAGGATCCCCCCTGGAGCTTTTGTCTCAGAGAGGGCCTTCGCCGACTGAGATAAACCGTCAGAAAATGGCGGCAATTGCGCCGCCATTTTTCGGATGATATACTGTTATAAGACTTGAGGTACCGGCCTGAGGCCGGTACCTCCCGGAGATTCGGAAAGCGAACCGGTGCCCCGGGCAGAAGCGCCCGGGAAGAAAAGAAGGCCGGAATTCCTGACGGAAGCGCCGGGGAAACGGAAAGGAGGCTGCCATGGCCGGACACCACGGCTTCAGCAGAGGCTATCTTACAGAGGAGGAGAAGGCGAACCGGCCGAAGGTGACCGGGGCGCTTTTAAAGCGCGTATTTTCCTACCTCCTCCCGTACTGGAAGCAGATGCTTCTGGTCGTCCTTGCGATCTTCGTGTCGTCCGTGTTCACGCTCCTTCCGAGCGTCCTGACCGGCCGCATCATCGACGAAGGACTCATCGGCCGCAGCATGGAGGCCCTGATCCGGCTTATCCTTTTGTCGCTCGGGGTGACCTTCGCCGCGAACCTGATCGGCGTGGCGGAAAGCTACCTGAACACCTGGATCGCGCAGCACATCACGTTCGACATGCGGAACGCCATGTACCGGCATCTTCAGTCGATGTCGCAGCGCTTCTTCACGACGAACAACCAGGGCGATATCATCACCCGCATGACCTCGGATATCGACGGCGTGCAGCGGATCATCACGAACACGCTGACGGACATCCTGTCAAACGTGATCACCCTGATCGTGGCCATGGCCGTCATGTTCCGGCAGAACTGGATCCTGGCCCTCGTGGGCATGGCCATCATCCCGCTGTTCACCATTCCGACGCGGCGCGCGGGCCGCACCCGCTGGAGCCTCACGCGGGAGGCGCAGGAGTGCAGCGACGAGATCAACGGGATCCTGAACGAGACGCTCTCCGTGAGCGGCCAGCTCCTTGTGAAGCTTTTCGGCAAGGAAGCGGAGGAGTATGAGAAGTACGAGAACGCGAACCGCCGGATGATCGCGCTTAACATCAGGGAGAGCATGGCAGGCCGCTGGTTCATGGTGATCCTCCGGTCCTTCTCAAGCGTGGGTCCCATGCTTCTTTACCTGGTCGGCGGCATCCTCATGATGCGGTACGACGCGGACCTGACCGTCGGTGATATCACCGTTCTCGTGGCCCTGCTCGGCAGGATGTACGGACCGGTGAACCAGCTTCTGAACATCCAGGTCGACTGGATCCGCTCCATGGCCATGTTTACGCGCCTCTTCGAGTACTTTGACATGCAGCCGGAGATCAGAAACGCGGACGATGCTATAATCCCGGAGAGCGCTTCCGGGAACGTGGAGTTCAGCCACGTGAACTTCTCCTACGAGCCGGAGCGGCAGATCCTGAAGGATGTGAGCTTCCGCCTGGAGAGCGGGCGCAGCGTCGCGATCGTGGGACCGTCCGGATCGGGAAAAAGCACCATGATCAATCTGATCCCGCGGCTTTACGACGTATCCTCCGGAAGCATCACCTTTGACGGGACGGACGTCCGGAAGCTGGACCTCGCGTTCCTCAGGAGGAATATCGGGATCGTGAGCCAGGAGACCTATCTCTTCAACGGGACCATCCGCGAGAACCTCCTGTACGCGAAGCCGGACGCGAAGGAAGAGGAGCTGGTCGAGGCCTGCAAAAAGGCGAATATCTGGGACTTTGTAAGCGCTCAGGAGAAGGGCCTCGACACGGTCGTCGGAAACCGAGGGCTCAAGCTTTCCGGCGGCGAAAAGCAGCGCATCTCGATCGCGAGAGTGCTTCTGAAGGACCCGGCGCTCCTCATCTTCGACGAGGCGACCAGCGCGCTCGACTCCATCTCCGAGATGAAGATCCAGGAGGCTATAGACCCGCTGATCGATTCCAGGACCTCCATTCTGATCGCGCACAGGCTTTCCACCATCCTCGCGGCGGACGAGATCCTGGTCGTGAAGGACGGCCACATCGTGGAGCGGGGGCAGCATGAGAAGCTCGTGAACGCCGGCGGCGTGTACACGGAGCTCTACGAGACGCAGTTCAAGAAGGCGCTCGACGCCGCGGCAGCAGGGAGGCCGGAGTATCCGCCGCCGCCCGGAAGCCCGCCGCCCGGATATCCGCCGTCGGACGTCTACTAAAGTCTGGACATCACGATATGCCGCGTAACGGAAGAGGGCAAGAAGAAAAACACGGGCATCAGGAGCAAAACACAAACACAAAGCAAAACGGGGCTGACGCACTAAGGAAAAATGCCTTAGTGCGTCAGCCTCGTTAGTTGTTTACCTTATGATCACTCTTTGATCAGCGCGTGCCACTCCTGCAGGGACTTCACGTCGCCCTTGCCGCGGGCGTTGATCTGCGC
>CACXDR010000024.1 GCA_902766415.1 uncultured Lachnospiraceae bacterium | reverse complement strand
TGTACCATGGAATCGGAAAATGCGCCCGGAAAATGCGGAAGGCGGCGTCCGCCCGCTCCGCAGAAGGCATGGAGCGGCGGCTGCGGCGAGGGGTATTTCGCAGAGGGCATGGAGCGGCGGCTGTATCAGGGGAAATTGCGGGCCGCAAGGTTTACAGGGACGGCGCCGGATGTTAAAAATGAGGCAGGAGGAATAGAAAATGATGGAAGACAGAAAAATGCTTCATGCGAAGAAAATAGCGGTCCTTTTTCCGGGAGTCGGCTACACCTTTGACCGGCCGCTTCTTTATTTTGCCGCGAAGCTTGCGGAAAAGCGGGGCTATGAGATCCGCCGCGTGAGCTACGGGAACTTTCCGAAGAACATGCGGGGCGATGCCGCGAAGATGCAGGCGGCGTTCGACAGCGCGGCGGCGGAGGCGCGGGAGATCCTTTCTGACGTGGACTGGGGCTCGTACACGGAGATCCTGTTTATTTCAAAGAGCATCGGCACCATCGTGGCGGCGGAGTTCCGGAAAGCGAACGGGATCCGCGCGCGGAGCATTTCGTACACGCCCATGAGGCACACCTTCCTCTTCGCGGAGGGCGAGGGGATCATGTTCCACGGGACGGCGGATCCGTGGGAGCCGGACAATGCCGCCGTGGAGGAGGGCTGCCGGCGCATAGGCCAGCCGCTCTACCTGTTCGAGGGCGCGAACCACTCGCTTGAGACGGGCGACGTCGACACGGACATCGTGAATCTCCGAAGGGTCATGAAGCTTACGGCGGATTTCATGGACCGTCCCGCGGGAAAGCGTGTCGCCTATGCCTGACGGGCGGATCGTCGCGCTGCGGCACACGCTGCACGCGCACCCGGAGCTTTCCGGGCATGAGACGGAGACAAAGAAGCGGCTCATGGAGTTCATAAAAGAGCATACCGGCCTCGGGATCCTGGACCGCGGGGCCTGGTTCTGCGCGTATAAAATGCCGGAGGCGCGTGGACCGGAGAGTTCCGCAGAGTCTGCCGGCGGGATCGCTTTCCGCGCGGATTTCGACGCGCTTCCCGTCCCGGAGACGATCGACCTTCCCTATGCTTCACAGAACGAGGGCGTCTCGCATAAGTGCGGGCACGACGGTCACGCCGCCGCGCTCTGCGGCCTTGCGCTGGCGCTTTCCGAAGCGGAGGTCCGTGTACCGGTCTGGCTGATCTTCCAGCCGGCGGAGGAGACGGGCGAGGGCGGGGAGGCCTGCGCGGAAATACTAAATGAAAAAGGGGTCAGACGTGTTTTTGCCTTCCACAACCGGAGCGGCTATCCTGAGGGCGCGGTGATCGTGAGCAGCTCGCTTACGCAGTGCGCTTCCAGGGGGCTTACGGTGCGTTTCACCGGCAGGACGTCCCACGCGAGCGAGCCGGAAAACGGCCGGAACCCGGCACCCGCGCTTGCGGAGATGGTGCGGGCAGCGGAGGAGCTGGTCGCCGGCCATGACCGTCTAATACTCTGTACGGTCGTGGACCTGTCTCTGGGCAGGAAGGATTTCGGCGTTTCCCCGGGCGAGGGAGAGATCTCGTTCACGCTCCGCGCGGACCGGGACGAGGACCTTTCCGCCCTTGAGGAGGGCATCCGCCGCCGTGCGGAGGAGCTCGCGAAGGAGGGCGGCTATGCCGTGTCCTTCGAGGTGCATGATCCCTTCCCGGAGACAAGAAACGACCCGGAAAGCGCCGCCCTGGTCCGCGCGGCAGCGCGGAGGAACGGGTTCCGGGTCATTGACATGGAGACGCCGTGGCGCGCCTCCGAGGATTTCGGGTGGTACCTGAAGGCGTGCCCCGGCGCGATGTTCTATATCGGGAACGGGGAGCATTATCCGGCGCTCCATACGCCGGAATATGATTTTAACGACCGGATCCTGGACACGGCGGTCCGGATGTTCGTTACGCTTCTTGAGGAGACGGGGACTGTTTCCGCGGCGCCGCGGACACAGGCTTCTGTCTGAGTCCGGGACTCAGGCAGACGTCTGTGACTTGGATTCCAGCATTTCCCTGAGCCCGGCCACGCCGTTCGCGAACTGCGCCTCGTGGAACGCGGACGGGTCCGCCTGGTCGCCCTCGAAGGAGAAGGCGGGGATGTCCGCGCGCTCCTGCAGGGTCCGCACGGTCTCCGGCAGCGTCCCGCACCAGGGACGGCAGCTGCGGTTATAGTGGATGACGGCGGCATCCGCCCCGCTCCGGCGGACCAGGCCAAGGCGCATTGCCGCGCCCTCCGCGAAGGGCGAGCCGTTGATGGTCCTGCAGTACGCGGCGAGCATTCCGTCGAAGTCCTCGTAGCGGAAGGAGAGGGACGGGGTGATCGTGTCCGCGGTGATCCGCATGCCTGTGCGGTCCAGCGCCGCCTTCATGGCGGGAACGTGCGGCCAGCAGGGCGTCCCTTCAAAAAATACGCGGTACTGTTTTTCTGCGGACGTCTCTTCTGAGACCGGCGCGGACGTTTTTGCGGACGTCTCTGCGGACATCGCTGCGGGCGTGTCTGCGGGATAAATGCCTTCGCTGCCGGGCGTGCCTGGGCGCAACCGGCTGCGGACTTGCCGTTCGATCCTGCGGAGCTTTTCCGCGGTCTCCTTTTTCCACCGTTCCGTGACCATTACGGGCATGAAGTCGAAGAGCTCGAAGCTTTCAAAGGGGCAGGGGTCCTCCTCCGACAGACGGAGAAGCGCCTCCCAGGCGTCCGTGGACTCCCGGACGGCATCCGCGATCTCGAGAAAGCGGGCTTTGCTCCATGCGGTCCCG
>CACXDR010000023.1 GCA_902766415.1 uncultured Lachnospiraceae bacterium | reverse complement strand
GAGGGGGCGGACCCGGAGGCTTTGTTCCGGTTCTCCGTCACCTGCCTTGAGAACACCATGGACATCCTCCGGACGCTCGAGAAGGAGTACCGCGGCGTCTTCGCGAGAAACCTTACGCTTTCAAGGCTTTCAGAGGCAGTGAACCTGCCCATCTGCCCGGACCGCGGCGCGTACCTCTGCTACGATCCGAACCTCCCGGCGTCCAGCTATATCGAGGGAGACCTGGAGATGCTCCGCCGCACGCGGGTAAACACCCGGGAGGCGGTGCGCAGGAGGAACGACCTGTAAAATTTTAGTGACAGGGGAAAAACTGCAGAAGGCACGGTAACCGGCCTGACAGAAGAAGGACCGGCAGAAGGACCGGCAGAGGAACGGTAACCGGCCTGACAGAAGGACCGGGAGAAGGACCAGCAGCAGGCACGGCGACCGGCCTGGCAGAAGAAGGACCGGCAGCTGAAGAGACAGAAGAAGAGACAGAAAAAACAGCAGAAGAGGCATCAGGAGAGACATAAGGAGAGAGGAGGAGCAGATGGAGAATTACAGGATCGCGGTGGTCGCGGGCGACGGCGTGGGACCGGAGGTCATCGCGGAGGCGGTGAAGGTCCTGAAGGCCGTGGCAGCGGCGGACGGAAGGTTTTCGTTCACGTTCACGGAATACCCGTGGGGGTGCGAATACTATCTTAAAACGGGGGAGATGATGCCGGCGGACGGCATGGAGCTCCTCAGGAAAAACGACGCGATCCTGCTCGGCGCGGTCGGGTACCCGGGCGTGCCGGACCATATTTCCTTAAGAGGGCTTCTCCTCGAGATCCGGCACGGCTTTGACCAGTACATCAACCTCCGGCCGGTGAAGCTCCTGAAGGGCGCGCCCTGCCCGCTGAAGGACGCGGGCCCCGGGGACATCGACATGACGTTCATCCGCGAGAACAGCGAGGGAGAGTACGCCGGCAGCGGCAGCTGGCTCTACAAGGGCCAGCCGAACGAGGTCGTGATCCAGGACGGCGTTTTCTCGAGAAAGGGCTGCGAGCGCGTGATCCGCTACGCCTACGAGCTCGCGCGGAAGGAAAAGAAGACGCTCACCAGCGTGAGCAAGGCGAACGCGCTGAACTATTCCATGGTCTTCTGGGACCAGATCTTCAGGGAGGTCGGGGAGGATTACCCGGACGTCGAGACGCATTCCCTGCTGGTCGACGCCGCAGCCATGTTCATGGTGAAGGACCCGAAGCGCTTCCAGATCGTCGTGACGTCGAACCTGTTCGGCGACATCCTGACGGATCTCGGCGCAGCGATCTCCGGCGGCATGGGCCTTGCCGCGGGCGCGAACCTGAACCCGGAGAAGCGGTTCCCGTCCATGTTCGAGCCGATCCACGGCTCCGCGCCGGACATTGCCGGAAAGGGGATCGCGGATCCGCTCGCGTCCATCTGGACCGCGGGACAGCTCTTCGATTTCTTCGGCTACGAGGAGTGGGGCGGAAGGGTCGTCCGGGCGATCGAGGCGCTGCTTGAATCGAAGGAGTGCCTGACGCCGGACCTCGGCGGGACCGCGTCGACCTCCGAGTGCGGCGACGCTTTCTTAAGAAAGCTGCTCGGATAAACAGCTATGGACGGAAACTACACGCATGTCAGACATGAGTTCCCGGCTCTCTGGGCGCCGGACGCGAGGGTCCTGATCCTCGGGTCCATCCCGTCGCCGAAGAGCCGGGCGCAGGCGTTCTACTACGGGCACCCTCAGAACCGGTTCTGGAGGGTGCTCGCCGCGGTATTCGGAGAGCCGGAGCTTCCGCATGAGGACATCGAAGCGAAGAAGGCCTTCGCCCTGCGGCATCACATCGCGCTCTGGGACGCGCTCGAGGAGTGCGATATCCGGGGCGCGGGGGACGCGTCGATCCGGAACCCGGTCCCGACGGACATCCCGTCGCTGCTTGAATGGACGGAGATCCGGACCATATTCTGCACCGGCGCGGCGTCGCATAAATACTATGAAAAGCTGAACTATCCCCGCACGGGGATCCACGCGGTGCGGCTTCCGTCGACCTCGCCCGCGAACGCCGCGGTGTCGTTTGAGAAGCTTGTCGAAGCCTACCGGCAGATCGCGGAGGCAGCGGGGCCGGCAGGAGACAGGCCGGCCGGCTGAAGCGGCTCTGCAAACCGGAGCTGCGTCGGAGGCTTCCGGGTTTCACTTTTTTCCAGGGGGGATATTCCGTATGGGTGCAACAGCACTGATCCTTGTGCGCCAGGTGGCGATCATGTTCATCCTGACCGGCGTGGGCTACGTCCTTTTCAGGACGGGGAAGATCACGCTTGAGGGAGGAAAGACGATCGGGAACATCCTGATCTTCGTCGCGCTGCCCTGCGTCATCATAAACAGCTTCCTCGTGGAGCGTACGCCGGAACGGCTCGCCGCCCTGCCCGTAAGCGCGGCAGCGGCCCTCGCCGTGCTCGTCATTTCCTGCGCGGTCGCGACCTTCGTCTTTAAGAAGGATCCGATCGCGACCTTCGGCGCGTCCTTCTCGAACCCCGGCTTCTTCGGCATGCCGCTGATCCTGGCGAGCCTGCCGGAGGGCTCCGCCTTCTACGTCGCGGCCTTCATCGGCTTCCTGAACCTGGGCCAGTGGACCTACGGCGTCGCGGTCATGACCGGGAAGGCGGGGGCGCTGAAGCTGAAGTCCGTCGTCACGGCGCCGTTCTTCGTGGCGATCGTTACGGGGCTTTTCCTGTTCCTGACGCAGCTCCCCCTGCCGTCGATCGTAAGGAGCAGCATCTCGACGCTCGCCGGCATCAACACCGCGCTTGCCATGTTCACCATCGGGATCTACCTGGGCCAGACCGACATCGCGAAAATATTCACGAAGGCCGTCCTTTACAAGGTCACTGCGGTCCGCCTGGTCATCATCCCGCTGATCAGCCTTGCGGTGCTCACCATCGTGCCGGAAAGATTTCTGTACATGAAGCTCGCCATCCTCATCGCGGCGGCCTGCCCGGTCGGCTCGAACGTCGCGGTCTACGCGCAGCTTCATAAATGCAATTACGCTTACGCGGTGGAATGCGTCATCATATCCACGCTGTTCAGTATCGTCACCATACCTGCGGTCGTCATGCTGGCGGGGCTTGTCTGGTGACCCGCCCGCGTAAGGCGGAGAGGAACCGGTCCACAGCTTCATTGGAGGAGGACAATGCACATGAACCAGAACTTTGATCCTGCGTATCTCAGGTATCCTTCCCGGCGGTATCCGGTCTACGCGAAGAACGGCATGGTCTGCTGCCCTGTGCCGCAGGCTGCCGAAGCGGGGCTGGAGGTCCTTAAGAAGGGGGGCAATGCCATGGACGCCGCAGTCGCGTCCGCGGCCGCGCTCACCGTCACGGACCCGACCATGAACGGCATCGGCAGCGACGCCTTCTGCCTCATCTGGGTGGAGAAGGAGAAGAAGCTCTACGGCCTTAACTCGAGCGGTCCCGCGCCCATGCTCGCGTCCGCGGAGCAGATCATAAAGGACGGCGCCGCCGTGGACGGCCGCATGCCCGCACGGGGCTGGAAGCCGGTCACCGTGCCCGGCTGCGTGGGCGCCTGGGCGGCGGTCACGGAGCGCTTCGGAAGGCTTCCGATGACGGAGACCCTGAAGCCTGCCATCCGGTACGCGGAGGACGGCTATCCCGCGGGGGCCATGCTTTCCCTCCGCTGGAACGGGTACTATGAGGAATACAAAAGGACGCTGAAGGACGAGATGTTCAGCGAGTGGTTCAGGACCTTCGAGCCCGAAGGCGGACACCTTTCGGCAGGGGACATCGTAAGGCTTCCGTACCATGCCGCCACGCTCCGGGAGATCGCGGAGACGAACGGAGAGTCCTTCTACCGCGGCGCCATCGCGGAGAAGATCGACGCGGATTCGCGGGCGCACGGCGGGTACTTAAGAAAAGAGGACCTCGCGGCGTTCCATTCCGAGTGGGTGGAGCCCGCTACAGTGGACTACCACGGCTACACGGTCTGCGAGATCCCGCCGAACGGGCAGGGGATCGTCGCGCTGATGACGCTGAATATCCTGAATAACTTTACCTTCCCGGAGAAGGAGAGCGCGGACACGTTCCATAAGCAGATGGAGGCCATGAAGCTCGCGTTCGCTGACGGCCTTCACTACATCACCGACCGGAGATACATGCGGGTAGACTATCACCGCCTTCTGGATCCCGCCTACGGCACCTCCCGCGCCGCGGAGATCGGGGAACGGGCGGAGGTCCGGACGCACGGGACGCCCCCGGACGGCGGCACGGTCTACTTCTGCACGGCGGACGGGGAGGGCAACATGGTCTCCTTCATCCAGTCGAACTACAAGAACTTCGGCTCAGGGATCGTCGTGAAGGGCACCGGCATCGCCCTCCAGAACAGGGGCTGCGACTTCTCGCTGGATCCGGAGCATGTGAACTGCCTCGCGCCGGGAAAGAAGACCTACCACACGATCATCCCGGGCTTCCTCATGAAGGACGGGGAGGCGGTCGGGCCGTTCGGTGTGATGGGCGCCTACATGCAGCCGCAGGGCCACGTGCAGGTCGTCATGAATTACGTCGATTTCCACCTGAACCCGCAGCAGTGCATCGACGCGCCGCGGTGGCAGTGGAAGAAGGGGAACGCGTTCAGCGTCGAGGCGGAATTCAGCCCGGAGATCGCGCGGCAGCTTGCCCGCCGCGGGCATGAGATCACGGTCGAGCACGACCCGGTATCCTTCGGAAAGGGGCAGATGATCGTGAAGCTCCCGAACGGGGTGCTCTGCGGAGGCACGGAGCCCCGCTACGACAGCCTGATCGCCTGCTTCTGACGGAACGCGTGCCATGCTGACGGCTGCGTGCGTGCGGCGCGCAAGTCCCGCAAGCGGTCCATGAGCAAGGAGCGAAGCGGATCGCGTATGCCCGCTTATACTATGAATGAGCAATAATAGACATATTATTGCGATGTGTCCTGTAATACAGCCTCCGGCGGACCGTTTTTACGGACTTCCGTTATGATATCCTGTAAACAG
>CACXDR010000022.1 GCA_902766415.1 uncultured Lachnospiraceae bacterium | reverse complement strand
TGGAAGAGGTTCTTCTCCCCGAAGCCCTTGCGGATATGGTACTCGCGGTTCTGCGCGTCCTTGTAGAAGTAGGTCTTCCGGATAACGTCCGTCATCCGGGCCTCGACCACCTCCATGCCGTTCGCCTCGAGATACCGTTCGATCTCGCGGTTCGCGCCGGGATGGAAGTTCAGGAGGTACTCTCCCACGATCAGCACGCGCGGTCTCAGAACGGACCGGTCGTACTTCACGCGCTTCATGAGCTCTACCGCCTTCTCGAAGCCGGCCCGCGCGCCCGGCACGCCTGCCTTCTCAAGTCCGTGGACGATAAAATCCATCCCTTTTTCGTACGCGCGCTCCGCGCTTCCCGCCTTAAGCTCATACGGACGGATCTTCCTTAAAAGCTCCTCCATCACGTCGATCATCGGCAGCGAGAACGCTACCATCGAAAGGCTCCCGAGCCCCATGCGGTAGCCCGGGTGAAGGCCGCGCCGGTCCTCGCCGTCGTTCGTGATGACAGGCACCCCGGGGTATCCGGCATCGTCCAGCGCCTTCCGGAGCAGCGCCCCGTAATGCGTGAGCCGGCAGTCCCCGATATATTTTCCCATTGCGACCGCGGTGGTCTCCGGATCGTATTTCCCGCTTTCCAGCGCCGCGAGCGCCTCGCCGATGACGATCTGCGCCGGGAAGCAGATATCGTTATGGACGTACCGCTTTCCGAGCCGGATGGCCTCCTCGCGGCCGATGTCCAGGGAGACCGTGCGGACGCCCTCCGAGGCAAGCGCCGCCGCGAAGATGCGGCTGAACGCGTGCGAAGTGTTCGGCACCAGGACGGTGCGGATCTTCATGTCATCCTTCCGGAACTTGACCTTGTACGGATCCGGCAGCGCACGGACCTCCAGCCTCCGCTTCTCCGCCGCCTGCCGGTCGCGGTTCATCATGATCGTCTCGACGAACGAGCGCACGCGGATGCGCAGCGGTCCCTGGACGTCGCTCTCGTCGAGCTTCAGGACCAGCGGCGCCTTCCCGGAGATCTCCTTCATGAGGCGGATGATCTCGTCCGACAGGTACGCGTCGTGGCCGCAGCCGAAGCTCACGACCTGCACGTACTCAAGATGCTCGCTTTCCGCCGCCAGGATCGCGGAGGAAAGCATGCGGGCATGGAAGTTGTTGACCACGTCGATCCGGCAGCGCGAAAGGTCCACCTTCTCCGCGTCCGGCAGCGAATCCGCGGTAAGCACCGGGATGCCGCTCCGCGTGAACATGTCCGGAAGGTCGTGGTTCACGAGCGCGTCGTTCTGGTACGGCCGCGAAGCAAGCACCACGGCGAAGCGCCCCGTTTCCCGGACCTCCTTTAGGATCTTCGCCGCCTCGCTCTTAAGCTCTGTCCGGAAAGCGCGCATGGCGTCGTCGCCCGCCGCAATGGCGCGCTTCACCTCGCCCGCGCCGATCCCGTAGTGGTCCTTCATGTAAATGCAAAGCTGCCGCTCGCGGTCCGCGTCCGTGTACCAGTGGAACAGCGGCGCGTCGAACGGGACCCCGAACCGCGTGCCGGGATCGTCCGAATTCCGGATCACGATCGGGTAGCCCTTGACGACCGCGCACATCGACTCGCTGGTCTTCTCGGTGTTCTCGCTCGGGACCACGGTGACGGAGGGCATGAAGATGCGGTCCACGCGCGCCTTCGCAAGCGCCCGCAGGTGCCCGTGCACGAGCTTCGCCGGGAAGCAGACCGTGTCGGACGTGACCGCCTGCAGACCGTCCTCGAACATTTTCCGCGTGCTCTTCGGCGAGATCCGGACCTTAAAGCCGAGTGCCCGCCAGAACGTGCTCCAGAACGGCATATTGTCCCAGAAGGCAAGCACCCGCGGGAGGCCGATGCAGATGTCCTGCTGCTTTTTCGGCCTGCCGTACGGATATTCACGGAACAGGAGCCTGTCCCTCAGGCGGTAGAGGTTCGGGACGGAGTTCATGTCCGCCTCCCGCTCCTTCACCTTCTTCCGGACCGCCTCGTCCTCCGGGTTGCCCAGGATCTCGCCGCGCTCGCAGCGGTTGTTGGTGATCCAGGTGCTGCCGTTTGAGAAGCGGACGATGGTCCTGCGGCAGTGGTTTCCGCAGAACGGGCAGGGCGAGTTCGCGTTCTGCGTGTAGGAAAAATCCTCCAGGTGGTCGAGGCCCGCGAAGGTGCGGGGAACATCGCCCGCCTCGCACTTTTCCTTCGTGAGGAGGGCTGCGCCGATCGCGCCCATGATCCCCGGGTACGGCGCGCGGATCACCTCGCGCCCGACGTACTGCTCAAGCGCGCGGAGGACCGCGTCGTTCTCGAAGGTGCCGCCCTGGACCACGATGCGGTCCCCGAGGGAACCGAGGTTCGAGACGCGGATCACCTTGGTGAATACGTTTTCGATGATGGAACGGCAGAGTCCCGCCATGATGTCGCCCGGCAGCTTCCCGTTCCTCTGCTCCGTGATGATGCTCGAGTTCATGAACACCGTGCACCGGCTTCCAAGGCTCGCCGGCTCCTTCGCCGCGAACGCCGCGGAGGCGATCTCCTTCACGGGGATGTTCAGGGAGGACGCGAAGTTCTCAAGGAACGAGCCGCAGCCCGAGGAGCACGCCTCGTTCACGACGATGTTGGTGATGATGCCATGGTCCAGCCAGATCGCCTTCATATCCTGTCCGCCGATGTCCAGGATGAAGGTCGCGTCCTTCACGTACTTCTCCGCGGCGCGCGCGTGCGCGACCGTCTCGACGACATGGTGCTCCGTGCCGAAGGCCTTGCTGAAGAGGAGCTCCCCGTATCCGGTGGAGCCCGCGGCAAGGATATTGAGGACCACGCCCATGTCCTCGTAGCGCTTCCGGAGCGCGATCAGCGCGTTCTTCGCAACCATGAGCGGCTCGCCGGCGTTCGGCGCGTAGAAGGAGTCGAGGATCTCCTCGTCCTCCCCGAGCAGGACGAACTTGGTCGTCGTGGAGCCGGAATCGATCCCAAGATAAGCGTTCAGGATGGTCCCGGGAGGCAGCTCTGCCCGCGGGACCTCCGCGTGCGGATGCCGCCTTTCAAAGTCCGCCCGCTCCTCAGGAGACGCGAAGAACGGCGGTGCGGAGACCGCCTGCTTCCGGATCTCATCCTGCTTTTCCTTCAGCGTTTCCGCGAGCGTCTCCGGGGAGAACGTCTCCTTCCGGTCGCTGTGAAGCTCACGGAGGGACAGCGCAGCGCCGAAGGCGACCGTGATCTCCGGATGCTCCGGCACCAGGATGTCCTTCGCCTTAAGGCCCAGCCGCTCCGCGAACACATGGACCAGGCTCGGGTTAAAGAACAGGGGGCCGCCCTCGAAAACGACCGGAGTCGTAATGTCAAGGCCCTGCGCAAGTCCGCCGATGGTCTGCTTCGCGATCGCGTGGAACGCGGACAGGGCAAGATTCTCCTTCGACGCGCCCTGGTTCAGAAGCGGCTGGATATCCGTCTTCGCGAATACGCCGCAGCGGCCGGAGATGTGGTAGACGCTGGAGCCCTGCGACGCGAGGCCGTCGAGCTCACCGACCGGCACCTTCAGGATGGAGGCGACCTCGTCGATAAAAGCGCCCGTGCCGCCCGCGCAGCTTCCGTTCATGCGCATGTCGTCCACCTGCAGAAGTCCCGAGCGCGCGTCCTTCTTGAAGAAAAGCATCTTCGCGTCCTGTCCGCCGAGCTCGATCGCAGTCCCGACACTGCTGTAAAGCCGCCGGAGCGCGACCGCGTTCGCGACGACCTCCTGCGTGAACGGTACGCCAAGAAGATCCGCGACTGGCTTGGCCCCGGATCCGGTCATGGCAATACGGACCCGCGCGCCGGGCAGGGCATCCGCGAAGCGCTTAAGCGTTTCGCAGACGCTCTTCACCTGGGCGGCTCCGTGACGTCTGTAATCAGAATAAATGATCTCAAGGGAGACGGGATCCAGAGCGGCGATCTTGGTCGTAGTCGAGCCGACATCGATCCCGATGAGAAATGTCTTTTTAATATCTGTCATTGATTCCTCTGAACAGCTGTACTGTATTTAATTGAACATATGGAACGCAGTATACAGGATCAGAGGAAGGAAGGGGGACAGCGCCCGCTGAGCAGACGGAAATAGCGGCGCTCCGCCTTCCGTCTTCCGGTGATGCAGGAAAGGACTGAAAGGAACAGGGGGACCGGAAAAACCGCGCACGAAACACACGCCGCGGTATCCTCCGCCCGCAGTGTGTTCTCACGGTCCCTGAACGTCCCCTCTCCCGGACGGCTTACCGGCCTGAAGACAGGCTCTGTTTCAAAGGAGCTCCTGACCTCGGCGGCCTGCTCGATGAACGGAGAGTTTCCGTTGTACAGCTCTGCATCACCCGCGGTCCCGCTGAATTCCGCAAGGACCAGGGCGGCGATCCGCTCGACCTTTCCCCGGTCCGCGTGCCCTCCGGAGATGCACATGCTGACAAGGAGAAAAAGGGAAAAAAGGAACACGGAGACCCTGTTCCGTTTCTGTCTCTGAACGTCCATGGGCCCTCCTTTCCTTTTTTACGCGCCCGGGTGTCCCGGGGCCCTCATGATGCCGGTGACGCAGATGCTATAAATAATCGCTCTGAACAGATGCTCTGGGATAGCTGCCTGAGACAAATGCCCTGAGACAAGTGCCCTGAGACAAGTGCCCTGAGACAAATGCCCTGACACAAATGCCCTGAGACAAGTGCCCTGAGACAAGTGCCCTGAGACAAGTGCCCTGAGACAAGTGCCCTGAGACAAGTGCCCTGAGACAAGTGC
>CACXDR010000021.1 GCA_902766415.1 uncultured Lachnospiraceae bacterium | reverse complement strand
GTAGATCTCGGACACCTGCGTGAGCAGCCCCACGTTCTGCACGCGGCGCCAGTCGATCCCGTCGGCGATCTTCATGGCCGTCCCGAAATCGCCAAGACCTGCCTGCTTCCGCATCTGCTCGACTTTGATGTTGAACTCGTATTTATCCATAATGGAAAGCCTCTTCTTTTATGATTACTCCGTTGTCCTTCAGAGCTCCGTTCTTCCCTCCAGCGCGCGGAGGAGCGTCACTTCATCGATATATTCAAGATCTCCGCCCACCGGCACGCCGCTCGCGATCCTGGTCACCTTGATCCCGGTAGGCTTCACGAGCTTGGCGATATACATGGCCGTGGTCTCGCCCTCCAGGCTCGAGTTGGTCGCGATGATGACCTCGTCGACATCGCCCTCCAGGCGCTTCATGAGCTCCTTCAGGCGGATATCCTGCGGGCCGATGCCGAGCATCGGGCTGATGGCGCCGTGCAGCACATGGTAGACGCCGCTGTACTTTCCGGTCTTCTCATACGCCGCGAGATCCCTGGTGTTTTCGACGACCATGATCTCCCTGTGGTTCCTTGCCGTGCTCCGGCAGATGGGGCAGAGCTCATCGTCCGTCAGCGTGAAGCACTCCCTGCAGTACCGGATGTTCTTTTTCGCGGAGGTGATCGCGTCCGTCAGGGCCGCGACGCGCTCCTCCGGCATGCTGATCAGGTGGAAGGCCAGCCGCTGCGCGCTTTTCCTTCCGATCCCGGGAAGGGCCGACAGCTCCTCGATGAGCTTCGTGATCTGTCTGCTGTAGTAATCCATGGCCTCAGAACGGCATGTTCCCGAGTCCGCCGGTCAGCTTCCCCATCATCGCCTGGTTCTCCGCCTCCATCTGGCGGAGCGCCTCGTTGGCAGCAGCCATGATGAGGTCCTCGAGCATCTCGACGTCCTCCGGGTCCACCGCCTCCGGGTCGAGCTTCACCTTCGTGATCTCCCTTTTCCCGGACACGGTGACGCTGACGGCGCCGCCGCCCGCCTGGGCCGTGAATTCCTTCGTCTCGAACTCCGCGGCCTTCTCCGCCATCTGCTTCTGCATCTTCTGCGCCTGCTTCATCAGGTTATTCATGCTGCCGGGCATGGCGCCCGGAAATCCGCCTCTTCTTGCCACGTTTCCTTCCTCCGTATCGTCTTTTCCGGCCGTTTTTCATACGTCCGGCCTGTTTCCTTCACTCCGGCCGCCCTTCAGGCGCCGGTCCTGGCTTCCTGCTCCGGCCGCCTTCATGCGTCCGGCCTTGCCTTTCTGCTCCGGCCGCCCTTCGGGCGTCCGACGTTACTCCGTGTCCCGGCCCGGTCCGATCTCGACCGGGAAATTGATCTTGTCCAGCAGCTCCTCCTCGGAGACTGTATAGCTTGTCTGCTGCTCGCCGCCCTTCCGGGCTCTCGTCCGGAACGTGATGTCCTTTTTGTAGGTCTCCCGCACGTAATCCGTGAGCGCCTTCATGGCGCGCTCCGTCGCGCCGAACCGCATGGTCTGCGGGTTCGAAAAGACTACGCACATGGTCCCGCTGCCGGCAGGCTCCACCTGGGCTCCGTGAAACGCGGCCGCGTCGGTCCCGCCGAGCGCCTCCGCGATCCTGCCCCAGTCGTTCCTGATCGCCATGAAATCCTGGTACTCCGCCTTCGGGAGCGCGACGGTCTTCGGCCCTGCCGGGGCCTCCTGCCCCGCCCGGGGTCCGGTCGCCTCAGCGGGCGATGCCGCACGTACCGCGACGCCGTTCGCCTTCAGGTCCTTAAGCTCCCGCTCAAGCGACGCGACCCGCTCCGCGAGGGCGTCGTTCGTGTCGTCCATCTCAGGCGCGGTAAGCCGGATCAGCGTAAGCTCCGTCATGACGCGCTTCTGCGTCGCGAACCGGAGCCTGTTCGAAAGCTCCGACAGGACGCGGATCCACCGCATCAGTGCGGCGTGGCTTGCCTCCGCGGCGTCCCGCCGCATGATCTCAAGGTTCTCCCTGGTGCTGTCGATGATCCCGTCCGCCTCGTCGGCGGTCTTGAGGATCAGGAGGTTCCTTAAGTACATAAGGAAATCATTCACGAACTGCGAAAGGTCCCGCCCCTCCGTGAACGCGCTGTCCAGGATGCGGAGCGCCGCTCCCGTCTGCCCCTTTGAGACTGCCTCGAAAAGCGATGAAAAGGTGACGATGTCCACGGCCCCGAGGATCTCAAGGACCTCGTCATAGCTGATCGCCTCGTCCGGATGGAAGGCGATGCACTCGTCCAGAAGGCTCAGCGCGTCGCGCATGGCCCCGTCCGCCGAGCGGGCGATGTAGGTGAGTGCCCGTTCCTCGATCCGGATATGCTCCGCCTCCGTCAGCTCCTTCAGCCGGTCCGTGATGATCCCGACCGTGATCCTGCGGAAATCGTAGCGCTGGCACCTTGAGAGCACCGTTACCGGGATCTTGTTCACTTCCGTCGTCGCGAGGATGAAGATCACGTACTCCGGCGGTTCCTCAAGCGTTTTCAGAAGCGCGTTGAAGGCGCCGCCGGAAAGCATGTGCACCTCGTCGATGATATAGACGCGCCGTTTCCCCTCCGTGGGCGGGTACTGGACCTGCTCGCGGATGTCCCGGATATTGTCGACGCCGTTGTTGGACGCGGCGTCGATCTCCAGCACGTTCATGGAGTTCTCCGCGAGGATCGCCCTGCACATGGCGCACTCGCCGCAGGGCTCGCCATTCACCGGATGCTCGCAGTTCACCGCGCGCGCGAAGATCTTCGCCACGCTGGTCTTGCCGGTCCCCCGGGTCCCGCAGAAAAGATACGCATGGCCTACGCGCCCGGACATGACCTGATTTTTCAGTGTTGTGCAGACAGCGTCCTGCCCCTTCACTTCCCCGAAGGTGCGCGGCCGCCATTTGCGGTATAACGCCAGATAGGACATTCTCTTGCTCTGATCCTTCTATGAGATGCCGCGCCGTATCCGGCGCCTTGGCACAGTAAGCGCATTATCTATAAAAGTATACGACATCTTGCGTGTTTCGGCAATCACAGACTCAAAAAAGGAGCTGCCGCGGCTTTCGCCGTATATGCCCTACGACGCAGAAAGGACCGGCTTTTCAGCCGGTCCTGGATTTTCGAGTCCGCACGCCTCGCTTTGAATGGGAGCCATGAACGTTACCGCGGCAGCCAGCTCGGTGACGGTGATCCCGCATCACCCGGGCACACCTCCTTAATGCTGCTGCATTCCTGCCCTGACATGGTTCGAAGGGGTCCGCCGCGCGGGGGCCCTCACGTCAACACCGCTTACCACGGGCAGCTTCACAACTCACGCACCCGGGGCGAGACATCACCCCTGCTGTAGCGGATTG
>CACXDR010000020.1 GCA_902766415.1 uncultured Lachnospiraceae bacterium | reverse complement strand
GCAGGACCGCAACGACCCGGTCCGCTTCATCCGCCATTACAGCGTCGTTGATCTCCGGTATTCGGCCCGCGTAGCCGTCACTCATGAGCAGCCGGTGATCCGTACTCACGGCAGCGCTGATCTCTGAATTGCAGATCCAGCTGACCCGGGCATCGTCATACATGGTAAAATCCCACTGCTGATGCGCATGATCGTCCTGATCGATGTAATGGTCATTGTGGATCATTTTGATCTTCCCGCCGGTGGCTTTCATCGCCCTGGACCACTGGGTGAGATACTCAAGGTCGCACAGCATGTTCCCGTCCGGCTGAAGGAAGCTGCGCCCGGATATCAGCTTCGCGTTCCGCTGCGCTTCTTCGATCGTAAGATGGAAGCCGTCAGCCGCCTTCTCACCTCCGGCTTTCGCAGTTTTTCCTGTCGCGGCTGCAGCAGACTGCGCCGATGAAGCCGCAGCTGCCCCGCTTTTCGCAGCACCGGCGCCGGCGGCTCCTGCTGCCTGGGCCCCGCCTGCCTGGGTCCCGCTTTGCAGGCCTGCGGCGGCGGAAGCACCGCTTCCCGAGGCGCCATTGTCATAATAATAAAGCCTCCTGCTCGTCACAGCGCCGTCCGTATTCTGTACCGTGAAGCTCAGGGTATTGCCGTAATCGTCGAAGGTGTAGATGTCATACCCCGCGAGCGAACCGTTGTTTGAATGGAACCACGGGCTCCTCCGCGTGTGGAAATCGTCTGACCATTCATAGGTGGCATTGACCTTGAAGTTCCCGTCGTCATCCATGCCGTAGCTGTTTAAAATATGGCCGGCACTGTCATATTCCCTCCGTTCGGCCTGCGTCCTGGTCCCGTCGGCTTCATAGCGGGCCCATTCGATCCTGTTGCCGTCCGCGTCGTAGCTGTACTCCCAGTAGAAGGAAAGCTCCTTTTTGCGGTATCCGAGCCACTTCACCTGGTTGCCGGCATCGTCATACTCGTATTCGTTCCAGTCCGTGATCTCCCCGCCGCCTTCCGGGATAAAGGACTTTCTGACCTGGTTCCCGCGGTCGTCGTTCTCATATCTGAACACATTCTGCGTTTTGCCGTTTGCCAGGATCTCGCTCTCCCGGATCAGGCCGCCGGCATCATCATACTCATACCGGATAATGCTGGACAGGTCCCCTTCCTTATGGAAATAGCCCTTGTAGAGCAGCAGGCCGTTTTCGTCATAGGCATACTGGTCAAAGGAATCGAGCCCGCCTTCCTTATAGTCTTCCGTACGCAGGAGCCGCGGTTCCCCGCTCAGGTTGGCAGGATTATCCCACAGGGCGCCGCGGACCGCCTCGTCAGCGGACACGGCGGCAGCCGGCGCGGAAGCCGGGGCGTATTCACTGACATATCCCGCCGGTATGTAGTCCCTGTCCGTAAAGACAAAGTCAAGATACCAGGTCAGGCGGCAGCCGTCCGTTACAAGGAATGTAAAATGATCCCGCGACTTGTCTGCCCTGTTGTTTTCATTGGAAATATCAAAGATCCGCTTCTTTGTCTCATAGCCTGAGGTGTCGCCGTCCTGCACCGAAAGCTTCTCCCCGTCCGAGGTCACGACCCGGCTGATATGCCTGTCCGATCCGTAGAGATCCGTCTCCTTCTCGTCGATCTCGATGAGGATGTCCGTCCAGTCGCCCCGGGGAGCCGCGGTGACGTGCATATCAAGGTCCATCGTGTATTTTTTGCTGAGTGAGAAATCCGTCTTCACCGTGTCCATGAGCCGCACCTGCCCGTCATAGATCGTAAACAGATCCATCATCAGGCAGTAGCGCCGGTTGGAATAATCCGAATCCGGATCCCTCTCGAAGCGGAAGACCACCATCTCGTCGCCGGTCAGGCCGTCCATGTTTCCGATCCATGCGGTCACGATGCCCTCCGGCTCAAGCCAGCTCTCCTGGCTGTTCTGCGGGGTTCCCTCCTGCGCGCCCTTCTGCAGTCCGTACTTCGGGATCATGACGTCGCGGACGTACATATAGTATTTGGTATATTCCACAGCGAGGCCGATGTTTAAAAGGGGGTGCTCTTCTCCAAAGGGATCCGCGACCGTCTTGTCACTGCACTCTGTCAGGATCCTTTTGATCTCGCGCGCGGGAAGCTCCGGCGCGACGGACCATAAAAGGGTTGCCGCGCCTGTGACCATCGGGGCGGCGACAGAGGTCCCGGACTCCGTTACATAATGCTTTTCCGCTTCGACCGTCTGTGTGTTGATGCCGAAAATATCCGTCGCGGGAGCGCAGATATCCACATTCTCCCCGGCATTTCCGTGCTCATAGGGGGCATACTCCGTTTCCGAAAGCTGTTCCGACGAAGAGCCTCCGACGATCATGTAATGATCCCGCAGGTCTTCCCACTTAAGCCTCTCCAGCCTCTCCCGCTGTTCCGGCGTCACGGCTTTGTTTGCT
>CACXDR010000019.1 GCA_902766415.1 uncultured Lachnospiraceae bacterium | reverse complement strand
TGTTCCTTACAGGATGCCTGCCGGCAGATAGAAGCCGACGCCCGGGCCGATCGGAAGGCCGGTCAGCATCCAGATGCCGAGGAAGATGATCCATGCGACCTGGAGGGCAATACCGATCGGGAACAGGCCTGCAGCCATGGTACCGATCTGGAGGTCCTTGTCGTACTTCGCCTGCGCGACGCCCAGGGTGACCCAGATATACGGGGACAGCGGCGTGAACGCGTTCGTCGGGGAATCACCCAGACGGTAGATCAGCTGTACGAAGCCGGGGTGATATCCGAGCAGCATGAGCATCGGGACGAAGACCGGTGCAAGGATGGCCCACTTCGCGGAGCCGGACGGGACGAACAGGTTGATGAGGCCGGTCATGAGGATGATGCAGACGATCATGCCGAAGCCCGTGAAGCCTGCCTTCGCAAGGGTCTCCGCGCCACCGATGGCGATGACCGTGCCAAGCTTGGTCCAGTTGAACAGGGAGTTGAACTGTCCGCAGAAGAAGCAGAACACGACGTAGGAGCCCATGTTCTTCATCTGGTGCGTCATGGCCTTGTTGACGTCCTTCGTGCTCTTGAACCTGCCGGACGCGTAGCCGAACGCGATGCCGGGGATCGAGAAGAAGAAGAACAGGACGGGGATCAGGCCCTTAAGGAGCGGCGATCCGACAAAGGCACGGCTGCCGTCCTCCCCGATCTTCGCGAGCGGACCGACAAAGTAGCCGGCCAGGATGATAATAAGGTAGATCAGAGCCGAGATCCCGGCTGCGCCGAGCGCCTTCTTGTCCTTCGGGTCGACATCCTCAAGCTTCGGGATCTCGACACCCTCGTCGACGTTCGGGACGTACTCGCCGAAGCGCTTGTCTACGACCATATTACAGACGGAGCCGATGACCAGCGCGCAGAGGAACGTGGAAGCGAACATGAAGATCCAGTTACAGGTAACGTCGACGTGGTACTTGCCCTCTCCCAGGAAGCCGTCAAGGACGGTGTTCGTGATGCCCTGGAGCAGGGAGTCGGTACCTGCGATCATGAGGTTCGCGGAGAAGCCTGCCTGCGCGCCGGCGTAGCCGTTGATCATACCGACGACCGGGTGCTTTCCGGCACCGATGTAAAGGACAGCGGCGATCGGGGGGATAACGACCATTGCCGTATCGGAAGCAAGGTTGCCGATGGTGCCGACGAACGCGATAACGAACGGCAGGATGACCGGCGGGATGTTGCGGAGCTTGTCATTCAGAAGGGTCAGGATCAGGCCGGACTCCTCGCACATGCCGATGGCGAGGGTCATCGTAAGGACCAGGCCCAGCGGCGCGAAGCCGGTGAAGTTCTTGACCATGTTGTCAAGGAACCAGAGAACACCTTCCGAGGAGATCGGGTTCTGTACGGCGACGACCTCGTTGGTTGCCGGATTCAGCGCGGAAACGCCGACCGCCGCAAGGATCGCGCTGATGATCGCGACAATGATGAAAAGATAAAAGAACATGATTGCCGGAACAGGAAGTTTGTTACAGGCCCTCTCAAGAAAATCCAGGAACTTGTCAAATCCTGTTTTTTTCGGTGCTGCTTTCGAACTCATAAAGTCCCTCCTTCTTTTATTTTCGGCCTTTTTCCCCCAAGGCCACAGGAATACACGTATAGTTTAGCATGACGCCCCGTTTTGTTCAATATTTATATATTTTTCTTTCTCCGTCTTTACTTTATCTGCAAAATTGCCCCTCTTCATTAAAAAGTCATAAATAAAGGCCCTGAAAAGCAGGGCCGGAATTAACAAATATTTTATTATTTACAAGGACGCTTTTTCACCTGTCGCACCGTCACCGGGCGCTCCGTCACCGGACGATCCGCCGCCTGAGGGTCGCGCCCGCCTTCCTCGAAGCCTGCAGGAACATCGTGCGCTCCTCCTCCGTCATGTCTGCCGTGCAGGCTTCGGTGACGTCGCCGACCGCGCGGGAAAGCGCCTCCATGACCGGGCCTGCCGCGTCGGCGAGCTCCGCGGTCCTCGGATTCCCAAGCTCCACCTTAAGATAGCCCTTCAGCGCGAGCCGCTCTATGATGGCCGCAAGGATGATCTGCGAGACCCCGAGATACTGCGCGGTCTCTGCAAAGCTTTCCGGCTTTCCGAAGGTCCTGAGCCAGAGGAACAGCTTCAGGTCGCGCGTTTCGAGGCCTGTCTGCTGGGCGGTGAGCTCGATCTCACGGTCAAGGCTCCTGTTCATATAGTAGAGATCCGTCCAGAGATCGTCCGCCATCGCCTCGCCGGGCGCGGTCACGCGCTCCCGGCCGAGCTTCATCGTGCCCGGAAGGCCGGGGATCGCGGAGTCGTCATGCGCGTAGTCGAGGAGGAAGCTGTAGATCTCGCCGCGCTTCGCCTCGTACTCCTCAGGGTCATAGATCTTTTTGTAGAAATCGCTGTAGTATTCGATCACGTTCAGCTTCATGCGGACGATCTTCCGGATCTGCATGCCCTGCTGGACCAGCGACCCCTCCGTCTTCACATAGTAGTAGGTCGGCACGCGGAGGACGTACACGTTCGTGACGTGGAGCAGGTACTCCATGTTGAAGATAAAGTCCTCGCACCAGCGGAGCTCGGGATTCATGCGGATATGGAACTCCTCGACGATGCTCCTCCGGAACAGCTTGTTCCAGATGACGCCGTAGTAATAGTCCGCGGGGCTTTTTGACATATGGTCCGCGAACTCGTTCCGGGTGATGAGCCCTTCCTCGTCGATGGAGCCCTTCCGCGACGTATGCTCCCCCACGACGCGGTAAAAGTCGCTGATGACCATATCGGCCCCGTTCTCCTCCGCGGCGCGGACAAAAAGCCTGGACGCCTCCGGCGTGATCCAGTCGTCCGCGTCAAGGAACTGCAGGTACTCGCCGCGCGCCATGTCGATCGCCATGTTCCGCGTATTGCTCACGCCGGAGTTTTCCTTGTGCACCACCCGGACGCGGCTGTCCTGCTTCGCATAGCGGTCGCAGATCTCCGGTGAACCGTCCCGGCTCCCGTCGTCCATGAGGAGCAGCTCGAAATCCTCAAAGTCCTGTCCGAGGACGCTGTCGACGCAGCGCCCGAGCACCGCCTCCGCGTTGTACACGGGGACGATGATACTGATCTTCGGTGTATCCATAGATCCTTCTCCTTTCAGAAGCGGCCGATATGCGGAGGCACCCAGCCCTTTTTCAGGCAGCAGGAAAGGTCCCAGCCTGCCTTCCAGAAATCCTGTCCTTGATAGATCCCCTGCGGGTCAAGCTTCCAGCTCCAGTAGCACCAGCCCGCTGCCTCGCGCCACGCGCCCAGCTCCATCTTCGCGACGATGCGGAAACGGCGCTGCCGCTCGGCCGCCATCCACCGCCGGTAATCCGCGGTACGGGCAGCATCGCCCGCCTTTCCGGACGCTTCGCGCATCCGTTTTTTCATGGCCTCCGGCACCACGCCCGGGTTCCCGGCGAGCTCGTAAAGCCTGTCCACGCGCCGCATCCCGCGCCAGCCCGGCAGGTCGTGCGCCCAGTGGCTGCAGATGCACCACTCTCCGACCAGGACGGGGATCTCCTTCCGGAGCGCGCGGATCCTGCGCCGCACGATATCAAGGTAGATCCGGTAGACAAAGGGCCTGTGGACCGGGATGTACATTTCCATGGCCCAGATATACGGATGGATGTCCAGCATGACGTTCTTCATGCCCTGCTCCCGGAAAAAGCGCCTCCACGGCCCGAACCGGAACCCGTCGTGGAAGACGATGGTCCTGTCCTCGGGGAGGATGGCCCTGAGCCGCAGGTAGGCGTCCTCGTAATAACGCTTCAGGAAGGCGGTCGGCACGAAGCCGGAGCCCTTCGCCTCCTCCGGATCCGCCGCCATGCGGGTGCTCGCGGCGAAGCGCCAGACCATGTGGCTGATCGGCTCGTTCACGACCTCGATGCCCATGAGGCCCGGCCGCTTCCCGTAGCGCTCCGCGAGGCGCTCAAGGACGCGCAGGCAGTACTCCACGCTTTCCGGGTCAAGGTGCCAGCGGCACACGCCGACGATCCCGCCGTTGTCGTACCCGTTCTGCCCGCCGGGCGTCGTGTGGAGGTCGAGAAGGATCTTCAGCCCGTATTTCTCCGCCCAGTCAAAGGCGCGGTCAAGGTACGAAACGCAGCCCGGGACGCCGCGCCCGTGGAGCGCGGCAGCCCCGCGGGGCTCGGGCGTATCCGGCCCGAACACGTGGTAGGGGACCGGGATGCGCACGAGGTTCATCTCCGCCGCCGCGATCCTCCGGAAGTCCTCCTCCGTGACATAGGTCTCCCTGTGCCTCCGGATCCGCTCCCTGACCTGCTTCCCCGACTCGTGATGCGCAAGGATGTGGCGCCCCAGCCAGGTCTCGTCCTCCGCGTCCGTCCCCGCGAAAAGGTCCGGGTGCATCCACTTCTCAAGCACGAGCCAGTTTCCAAGATTCACGCCCTTCCACCTCATGGAGCTCCCCCTCCTTCGACCATGGGGACTGTCCCCATGGCTCAACATTTTCTCACATTCATGTTGATTAACGCACAAAAAACAGGCACGGTGTTTGACCATGGGGACTGTCCCCATGGCTCAACACCGTGCCTATTATACAACAAATGCCGTATTCCCGGAAGCGTGCGGGCTTACGCGGCGGAGCGGTCCTCCCCGGTGCCCCAGACAGCCGCGGCGGCAAGGCCGATGCACGCGGCGATCAGCTTTCCCGCCATGAGCGGCAGCGCGGTCCGCGGCGCGAACTGCATCGCGAACGCGAGGAAGTCGCCGACGGCGAAGCAGGCGGACGTGAGGAACGCCGTGTTCAGC
>CACXDR010000018.1 GCA_902766415.1 uncultured Lachnospiraceae bacterium | reverse complement strand
AATGCCTTTCAATCCATGATCCGCAAAACATGCCGGTGAAAACAGAAAAAAGAGGACCCGCATACCACGGATCCTCCTTGTGTCTTTTGTGTCTTTTGTGTCTTTTGTGTCTGCAGCGCAGCTTACTGTCCGCGGACCTTCTACAGGGCGGATCTCATATACGCGTCGGTGATCTTTCCTGCCTCCTCCATGTAGACGTCCGTCAGCATTCCGGCCCATTTTTCATATTCACTGTATCCGCCGGCGCCGGAAAACAGCATGATCTCCGCCATTTCCCCGATCCCTTCGTTGCTGATCTCCGCAAGGACCCCGATCTTTTCATTGGACAGCTTCGCGAGCCCGTCGAGGCCGCCGGTATTTTTCTTTGCCTCCTCCTGGTACTCTTTGACGAGGCCGGGCGTCGCCTTGCGGAGCTTTTCACTGTACTCGTCGTATACTGCCTGGTACGGTGACTGCGAAGCGTCCGCTGCCTTCTTCGTTGCTTCGCTGCTGCTTTCCGTCTCCACCGCGCTTTCCTCTGGTTCCGCTGCCTGCTCCGTCTCTGCCGTGTCCTTCTCTTCGCCGTCCTGTGCTTCCGCGCCGTCATCTGAAGAACTGCTTCCGCCGGCGGATCCTCCGGCTGTCGCCTTGTCCTCTGCCGCTGCGGCTGTCTTCTTCACAGTCTCTGTCTCTGCCGCGGCCTCCTTCACGACCGCCGTCTCTGCAGCGGCCGTCGTGCCCGTCTGCGCCGTACTGTTCCCGCTGTGCGCGGCCCCGATCATGAAATAGAGGATCCACGCGGCGGCGACAAGGCCGTACTTCAGCGGCTTCTTCATATCCTTTTTCCTGAGCAGGAGTATGGTCAGCGGGACCGGGAAGAGGCAAAGCCAGCCAAGCACCCAGAGCCATGTCCTTCTCTTCTTCGGCGGCTCGCCGCCCTCCGGGATCCACGTATACCCGCAGTCCCTGCAGTACCCGACCGTCGCCCGCATGATGGTTTTTGACCGGCTGTCCCGGATCTCTCCCTGGTCCTCCCGACGGAATTCGATATTCGTGCTGCCGCACCTGGGACAGCCCGCCTTATTGAGCTGCTCCTGCTCTTTCAGCATCTCCCCTGTGATCTGCGTCCCGCAGAACTCGCAGAACCTGCTTCCCGCCTTGATCTCCGCACCGCAATTCACACATTTCATCTGCCTGTCTCCTTTTCAGGACATGCCCGCCCGCGGGCCTCCTGTCCTCAGAAACGGACCTTTCCGGTCCTGTCTGCAGCCGCCTGGTCCCGGGGCTCCTTCCTGCCTTCTTCCGGGCCACGTCCAGTGTAACGTAAATATGCAGTTATTTCTCCCACCGCTGCGGTGGCAGCGGCATGGAAAGAGGCATTGCATTTTTCCGCGGCACAGCGCAGAATAATATCGTCAGCTGCATTCCGGCGCCGCGGCGGTGCGGGGCTTTTACATGCGGGGACTACTATCGATCCAGGAGGTATCTTTATGAATTATGAGATCAGAGGCGGCAGCCTTCCTGTGCTTCTTGTGAGGCTTGAGCCCGGCGAAACGATCACCTGCGAGTCCGGCGCGATGACCTGGATGGATGAGGGCATCGACATGCAGACCAGCGGCGGCGGGATCGGAAAGATGTTCGGCCGTCTCCTCACCAACGAAAACGCGTTCCTGAACCAGTATACGGCAAGGGTACCCGGGGAGATCGCCTTCGCGGCCAAGTTCCCCGGCTCGATCCGCGCGGTCGAGGTCACGCCTGACAACCCGCTCACCATCCAGAAGGGCGCGTATCTCTGCCACATGGGCAGGATCGATTCCGAGGTCAGTATCCAGCGGCGCATCGGCGGCGGACTGTTCGGCGGCGAGGGCTTCCTTATGCGGAAATATACCGGGAGCGGGATCGTTTTCCTTGAGATCGACGGCTTTGCTGTCGACTACATGCTGGCTGCCGGCCAGAGGAAGATCGTCAACACAGGAAACGTCGTCGCAATGCAGGGTAACATGACGCTGGACATTGTCCAGGTCAAGGGTGTGAAAAACATCCTGCTCGGAGGCGAGGGGCTGTTCAATACGGTCGTTTCCGGTCCCGGCGTTCTGACCGTGCAGACCATGCCGCTGTCCCAGATCGCCCTCACGCTCTATAACCTGATCCCCCACTCCAACTCCTGAGCCCTCCCGCCGCTTGAAAAAGCAGGGGGATCCTCGCAAGACAGTGATAAAAGGAATGCATGGAACCGAAGCCTGTTTATCTCGCGATCGATCTCAAGTCCTTCTACGCCTCCGTAGAGTGCCGTGAGAAGGGCCTGGACCCGCTCGCCACAAACCTGGTGGTGGCGGACGTTTCCCGGACGGAAAAGACCATCTGCCTT
>CACXDR010000017.1 GCA_902766415.1 uncultured Lachnospiraceae bacterium | reverse complement strand
GCGGAGCCGGATACGCGGAGCAGCCTGCCGCGTACAACACGCACGATGATCCGGGGGAGTAATTGCTATTTCCCGATCATCCGGTTGAGGTTACCTGTACGGTAGCCGTCGAGATCGAGCGAGACGTATAAAAAACCGAGACTGTGCAGACAGGAAGAGATCTCTTCGCGGGTCTCTTTTTGCAGGAAGCGGCCGATCTCTTCGGGAAGGACTTCGATGCGGGCGGCTTTTCCGTGCACGCGCACGCGGAACTGCGTGAATCCGAGACCGAGCAGATATTGCTCGGCTTTTTCCACCATGGAGAGCTTCTCCTCCGTGATGGTCTCACCGTAAGGAACGCGGCTCGCGAGGCAGGCGAAAGCGGGCTTTGCGTGCGTCGGCAGGCCGAATTCGCGGGAGAGCGAGCGGATCTCGGATTTGGACAGCTCCGCGTCGAGTAGAGGGCTCAGGATGCCAAGCTCTACGATCGCCTTCTTTCCCGGGCGGTAGTCGCCGAGGTCGTCGAGATTCGAACCCTCCGCGATTTTGTCAAATCCGTTTTCCCGCGCGATCGCGGCGAGCTTCGTGAAGAGCCCTTTTTTGCAGAGATAGCAGCGGTCGGGCGGATTCTCACGGATGCCGGGCGACGCGAGCGGGTCGAATTCAACGAAGATCTGCCGGATCCCCCGCTCCTTACAGAACTGCCGGGCCTCCTCCGTCTCGCGCTTCGGGAAAAAGCAGGAGACGGCCGTCAGCGCCAGCACGCCGTCCGCGCCGAGCGCGTCGAGCGCTGCGCTGAGCAGGAACGCGGAGTCGACGCCCGAGGAAAAAGCCACGGCAAGATGGCCGGCCGAAGCCAGCCGCGTTTTCAGGCTCCCGTATTTCCGCTGAAGATCTTCTGACAGCATCTGTTCCCCTCCACGGTAAAAAGACAAACGACGGTAACGCAGCCGGTCCGCATGCCGGCTTTTTTGCAATATACCACGGCGGCGGACCGAGGGCAAGTTTGGGAAAAGAATCCCTTGGCGAATGACCGGAATTCGATTATCATTGCGGCAGAAGAGGCCGAACTTCCAGCCGGAAGAAAGATTTTTTGAAAGAAATCATAAAAAAATGCCGCTTCCCCGTAACGAACCGGCCGGAAACCCGCATACACAGTCAGAAACCGATACAGACGTCCCCTTGCGGACGCGGCCGGAAGAGAAAGGAGGTGAGAAGTTGGATTCGATGGATGAGATCTACCAGCGGTACGCGCGGACCGTTTACCGGTACCTTCTGTCCCTTACGCGGAGCGAAGACCTCGCGGAAGAGCTGACGCAGGAGACCTTCTGTCAGGCGATCCGGACGATCGGGCGCTTCGACGGAAGCTCGAAGATCTCGACGTGGCTCTGCGGAGTCGCGAAGAACGTGCTTCTCACCTGGCGCCGGAAGCATCCGCAGCACGAAAACATCGAGGAGGCGGAGCTCGTTTCCCCGGATTCGGTGGAGGAGGACGCGATCCGCTCCGCGGAGCGGGTGGAGCTGTACCGGCACCTGCAGTCTCTGCCGGAGAGATCGAGAGAGGTCTTTTATCTGCGGATCGGCGGCGGGCTGTCCTTCCGGGAGATCGGGGAGGTCCTCGGAAAGACGGAGAACTGGGCGCGGGTGACCTTTTACCGGGGAAAAGAGCAATTGCGAAAGGAAGTGGCGAACAATGAAACAGATACCTTGTGAAGTCGTGCGGGATCTTTTTCCTTCTTATTTGGACCGTCTGACGAGCGAAACGACCGACCGCGTGGTCGAGGAACACGTCGCGTCGTGCGAGGACTGCCGGAACGCGCTCGAGCGCATGCGCGGCGGGGAAGAGGCGGAGGCGCCTGACCCGGAGGAGAAAAAGGAGATCGATTTCCTGAAGAAAAGCAGACGCCGCAACCGGAGAGCCGTTCTTATCGGCATACTCGCGGCGGCGCTCGTATTCGGCGCGATCCTCTTTATCCGCTACTGCGTCGTGGGCCACTATCTCTACGGGGACTGGGTCGTCGGCGACGTCAGCGTGGACGGAAAACACCTCACGGTGGACGTGACCAGCGCGGACAGCGGACACGGGATCTCCGGACTGCTCTTCAAGGAGGAGGACGGAGTCGTGACGGTCGGCGCGAAGGCGGTGCTCGCGACGCCGATCCACAGCGGCAGCT
>CACXDR010000016.1 GCA_902766415.1 uncultured Lachnospiraceae bacterium | reverse complement strand
GATTATATCCGCCTGGATTCGGACGTCTGTGCTGCAGAGCCGGACACCTGGGGAACATTGTCTGCATTTTTCCTTAGTGCGACAGCCTCGTTTTTTTTACTAACAAGTATTATATATCGAATAGAACAGAAGTCAACAAAAATATTAGCACTCATATTAAATGAGTGCTAATTGTTCTGATGTTCTATGTCGTCTTCCCTTCCGGGTCTGCCCTTTCCCCTGGATCGTCTTTCCTGTCCCAGAACGCGCGGAGCTGTGCCTCCACTTTTCCCAGGTCCGTCGGGGCGAGGTCGGACCACTCCGTCGGGAACAGGCCGCGGTACTCCCCGGTCAGGAAGCGGTCGTCGAGTAGAAGGATGACCCCGCGGTCTCTGTCGCTCCGGATCAGGCGCCCGGCCGCCTGCAGAACCTTGTTCATGCCGGGAAAGCGGTAGGCGTAATCAAAGCCGTCCTTCCCCCGCGCGTCGAAGCAGGAACGCACGATCTCCGACTCCGTGTTGATCGCGGGAAGGCCCGTCCCGACGATGATCGTGCCGATCAGGCTCTCCTCCTTGAGGTCGATCCCCTCCGCGAAGATCCCGCCCATCACGCAGAGGCCGACCCGGTCCGTCCCGTCCGCGGTCCGGAAGAACGAAAGGAACGCGTCCCTGTCCTCCTCCGTCATCTCCGGCCGCTGGACCATGACCGCGATTTGCGGGAGCGAGAGCCGCGCCGCGATCTCCGAAAGGTAGCTGTAGGACGGGAAAAAGCAGAGATAGTTTCCCGGCCGCACGCGTGCGGCAGTCTCAATGTAGGACGCGATCCTGAAAAACTCCGCGTCGTTCCTCCGCGTGTATCTCGAGCTCACGTCGCGGGCAGCGAGAAGGAGGCGCTGCTCCCTCCCGAAGGGGCTCCCGGCGTAGACCGCGTACTCCTCCCGGTTCCCGGTGAGGAGCTCCTTGTAATAGTTGACCGGCAGGAGCGTCGCGGAAAAAAAGACCGCGCTTCGGGCAAAGGAAAGCCCGTCCTTCAGCCTGGCGGAGGGGTCCACGCAGAGGAGGCGCACCTTGAAGCCGCCGTCCGCGGCGTGCAGCGCGTAGATCCTGTAATCGTCCCCCATGGTCTCCGCCACGGAAAGGAAGGTCCTTAATTTAAAGTAGAAAGCCAGCGCGTCCTTCCGTTCCGGAAAGCTCTTTTTTTCCTCAAGGAGGGTGCTCATTTCCCGGAAGGCCATGTCAAGCTGAACGATGAAGGCGCTTACGTCCGGCAGCACGACGGCTTTCCCGTCCGCGGAGCGCCCTCCCGCGTCCGGGTAAAGCTCCATGGTCCGGCGCAGGGCCAGCATGGCCCGGCTCAGCCGGTCAAGCGCGCCGGTGAGGCGCTTCCCCTGATCCTTTAAAAGCCGCTTTGCCTCAAGGACCTCCTCCTTGACAAGCTCCGCGCTGAACATCTCCGAGGCGCGCTGTACGAGGTTGTGGGCCTCGTCCACAAGGAAAATATACCCTCCCTCGCTCCCTTCGGAAAAGAACCGGCGCAGGCGCACCCTGGGGTCAAAGGCGTAATTATAGTCCGCGATGACCGCGTCGCACCAGGTGCTTACGTCGAGGCTCAGCTCATACGGGCACACCGTGTGCTTCCTCGCGTAGGCTTCCACGGTCTCCCGCGTGACCGCCCGCTCATGCGTGACGCAGTCGTAGACGGCGGCATTCACCCGGTCGAAATGTCCTTTCGCGTACGGGCAGCTTTCCGGGTTGCAGTCAAAGACGCCGTTCAGGCAGGCCTTCTCCTTCGCGGTGATCGTGCAGGAAAGGAAGTCCAGCCCGCGCTCCTTAAGAAGCCGGAAGGTGTCCTCCGCGACTGTGCGCGTGACAGTCTTCGCGGTCAGATAGAAGATCCGGCCCGCGGTCCCCTCCGCGACCGCCTTCACGGAAGGATAGACCGTGGAAAGCGTTTTTCCGACGCCGGTCGGCGCCTGTACGAACAGGTTCCTTCCGCGGCGGATGGCCCGGAACACGCTGACCGCGGTCTCCTTCTGCCCGGCGCGGTATTCATATGGAAACGGAAGGGACGCGGCGCTTTCGTCGCGCGCCTCCTCGTGAAGCGCCTCAAACTCCGCCCACTGAAAGTAGGCGTCCGTGAGTTCCTTAAGGAAGCCGCGGAGCTCCGCCCTTGTGAAGGTCTCACGGAAGCGCAGGACCTCCTCCGTGTCGAGGTTCACGTACGTGACCTGGCAGGTGACGCCGGAGAGGCCCTCCGCCTC
>CACXDR010000015.1 GCA_902766415.1 uncultured Lachnospiraceae bacterium | reverse complement strand
GTCCAAGGACGAGATCCGCGCCATCGAGGAAGATTACGCGAAGCACGAGACCCCGGTGGTCTCCAACAACAGCGCGCACCGCTGGACGCCGGATGTTCCCATGGTCATCCCGGAGATCAACCCGGAGCACTATGAGATCATCAAGGAGCAGAGGAAGCGCCTCGGCACGACCCGCGGCTTTGTGGCTGTCAAGCCGAACTGCTCCATCCAGAGCTACACTCCCGTCCTTGCGGCGTGGAAGGAGTATGAGCCGTACGAGGTCGTCGTGACGACCTACCAGGCGATCTCCGGCGCGGGCAAGAACTTTAACGACTGGCCGGAGATGATCGGAAACATTATCCCCTACATCGGCGGCGAGGAGGAGAAGAGCGAGAAGGAGCCGCTCCGTATTTTCGGTAAGATCGAGGGCGGCGAGATCGTCCCGGCGACGTCTCCTGTCATCACGAGCCAGTGCATCCGCGTGCCGGTCCTGAACGGCCACACCGCGGCGGTCTTCGTGAAGCTTAGGAAGAAGGCGACGAAGGAAGAGCTCATTCAGAAGATGAGGGAGTTCAGGGGCATCGCCCAGGAGCTTGAGCTTCCGAGCGCTCCGAAGAACTTCATCCAGTACCTTGAGGAGGACAACCGTCCGCAGGTCACGCTCGACGTGAACTACGAGGGCGGCATGGGCGTGTCGATCGGCCGCCTGAGAGAGGATTCCGTCTACGACTGGAAGTTCATCGGCCTGTCCCACAACACGCTCCGCGGAGCGGCAGGCGGCGCGGTGGAGAGCGCCGAGGCGCTGACCGCGCTCGGCTATATCACGGCGAAGGCATAAAAGAAACAAAAGAGTATTCCTTTGTGGTACAATGTGCAGAGCAGGACATGGTTCCTGCTCTGCTTTGTGTCCTGATACCGGCGGGAGAAGCCTCCCGCTTTCAGAGTACGTTTTATCCCGGCGGGAGAGGCCCCGCTGCCTGATCACGATTTATTACTGTTAAGGAGGAACACCATGAGCGCAGAGGTAAAGGATTTCGGAACGCTTGAGAACGGAACGGCTGTTAAGCTTTACACGCTGACGAACGAGAACGGGACGGAAGCTTCGTTCACGGACCTCGGCGCCGCCTGGGTGTCCATGAAGGTGCGTGACAAGGACGGGAACGTGGACGATGTGGTCCTTGGCTACGACGATCCGGTGACCTATTACAATAACCCGACGAGCTGCGGCGAGTGCATCGGGCGCTGCGCGGGAAGGACCGGGAACGCGTCCTTCACGATCGACGGGCAGACCTATGAGCTCGGGAAGAACGAGGGCGGAAAGCATAACCGCCACTCGGGCCCGGACAAGTGGTGCACGAAGCTGTTCCGCGGGGAGACGGAGGAAGGGAAGCTCGGGAGCAAGGTGACGTTCCGCCTTGACTCGCCGGACGGCTCCCAGGGCTTTCCGGGGAACCTTGCCTTCACGGTCTCCTACACGCTCGGGCAGGATGATTCCCTGATCATCGAGTACACTGCCTCCGCGGACCGGAAGACGGTCATCAACCCGACGAACCACGCCTACTTCAATCTGGGCGGGCACGCCTCCGGCAGCATTCTTGACCAGGAGGTCTGGATCAACGCGGACAAGTATACGCCTATCCGGGAAGACCTGATCACGAGCGGTGAGATCGCTTCCGTCGAGGGGACGCCGCTTGACTTTACCATCATGAAGCCGATCGGGCAGGACATCGGGGCAGACTTTGAGCAGCTGAAGTTCGCGGGCGGCTATGACCACAACTACTGCGTGAACGGGTACGACGGCACCCTGAACCTTGTCGCGAAGGCGAAGCACCCGGAGAACGGGCGCAGGCTCAAGGTCTATACGGACCTGCCGGGGCTCCAGTTCTATACCGGGAACACCCTGAAGGCGGAGGCCGCGCACGGAAAGGACGACGCGGTCTACGGGCCCAGGACCGGGTACTGCTTTGAAACGCAGTTCTTCCCGGACGCCGTGAACAAGCCGGACTGGGAGAAGCCGGTGTTCGCCCCGGACGGGGAGTACCATCATTTCACGGTCTACCGGTTCGTCGTGAAGACCGACGCCGATGAGGAGGAAGAAGACTGAAGAACCTGTATATCGCCGAGAAGCCGAGCGTCGCGCAGGAGTTCGCGCGGGTGCTTAAGGTGAACGGCACGCGCCGGAACGGGTATCTTGAAAGTGACGATGCGATCGTCACGTGGTGCGTCGGCCACCTGGTCACGATGAGCTACCCGGAGCAATACGATATGAAATACAAGCGCTGGTCCTTCGACACGCTCCCTTTTCTCCCGGACGAGTTTAAATACGAGGTGATCGGGGAAGTGAAGGGCCAGTTTGAGACGGTGAAGCGCCTCCTTACGCGGGACGATGTCGGCACGATCTATATCTGCACCGACTCGGGGCGCGAGGGTGAGTACATTTACCGTCTTGTCGACCGGATGGCGGGCGTGAAGGGCAAGGAACGCCGCCGCGTCTGGATCGATTCCCAGACGGAGGAGGAGATCCTCCGCGGGATCCGCGAGGCGAAGGACTGGTCGGCCTACGACAACCTGAGCGCCGCGGCCTACCTGCGCGCGCAGGAGGATTACCTCATGGGGATCAATTTTTCCCGCGCGCTGACGCTGCGCTACGGGAACACGGTGGGCAGCCTTCTGAAGCGGGACCGCACCGTGATGAGCGTGGGCCGTGTCATGACCTGCGTGCTGGGGATGGTGGTCCGCCGCGAGCGCGAGATCCGCGCGTTCGTGAAGACGCCGTTCTACCGCGTGACCGGGACCTTCTCGAAGAACGGGATCCCGTTCCAGGCGGAGTGGAAGGCGGTCGAGGGCTCCCGGTACTTCGGCTCTCCGAAGCTTTACAAGGAGAACGGCTTTAAGGACCGCGCGGACGCGGAGGCGCTGATCGCCATGCTCTCGGCGCTTGAGCCGAAGGAGGCGGAGGTCCTCCGCACGGAAAAGAAGAAGGAGGTCCGGAACGCCCCGCTTTTATACAACCTCGCGGAGATCCAGAACGACTGCTCGAAGCGCTTCCACATCAGTCCTGACGAGACGCTGAAGATCATCCAGGATCTTTATGAAAAGAAACTCGTGACCTACCCGAGAACGGACGCGCGCGTGCTTTCAAGCGCGGTCGCGAAGGAGATCGGCAGGAATATCGGCGGGCTCAGAGGCCTTCCGGAGATCGGGCCGCTTGCGGAGGAGGTCCTGTCGGGCGATGCCTGGAAGAAGATCGGGAAGAGCCGCTACACGAACGATTCCCAGATCACGGATCACTACGCGATCATTCCGACCGGGCAGGGGCAGTCCGCGCTCCGGTCGCTGAAGCCGCTGGAGCAGAAGGTCTACGAGATGATATGCCGGCGGTTTTTAAGCATCT
>CACXDR010000014.1 GCA_902766415.1 uncultured Lachnospiraceae bacterium | reverse complement strand
GCGGGACTGGTCCGATTTATAGAAGCGGTCGAACACGCGCGCCTGGTCCTTTTTCGGGATGCCGCAGCCGTGGTCCTTTACGGAGACGAAGACCTTGCCGTGCTGCTCGAAGCTCTGGATATCGATGGACGAGCCTGCCGGCGAGAACTTCACCGCGTTGTCGATCAGGTTGTAGAGGACCTGCTGGATCCGGCCGAGGTCCGCGTACACCATCTCTGACTCGACGGCGAAGGTGAGGTCGATCCGGATGCGCTTCCCGGTGCACTGTCCCTCGAAGCTCGCCGCGGTGTCGCGGATCACGCGGTTCACGTCGAAGTTGGTCCTCGAGAGGCCGTGGTCGCGGTCCAGGGAGTTCAGCGTGAGCATTCCCTGCGTAAGCTTGGTCAGCCGTTCCGTTTCGCCGATGACCCTTCTTAAGTACTTTTCCTGCATCTCCGGCGGGATGGTGCCGTCCAGGATCGCCTCGAGGTAGCCCTTGATCGAGGTGAGCGGGGAGCGGAAGTCGTGGGAGATATTCGCGATGAAGCGCCGCTCGTCCTCCTCGGACTTGTTGAGCTTCTCCGCCATGTAGTTCATGGTGGAGGCAAGGTAGCCCATCTCGTCGTGGTGCGTGACGTCGATCCGGTACGACAGGTTCCCGTCCGCGAACTGCCGCGCGCCTTCCGTGATGGAGCGCAGCGGGCGCAGCACCAGGAGGACGATCAGCACCAGGATGGAGAGCGAGAGCAGGAACACGATCACGAAGGTGATGTAGACGATATTCAGGATCTCGTTCGCGGAGTCCTGCACCCGGTCCATGGGAAGATGGATGACCACGTATCCGTAGGTGCGGTAGTTCCCGGTGATCGGCGCGGAGACGCTCAGGACCGTGTACGGGAACGAGCCGAAGTAGCTGCCGGTCATGTGGTTCCGGTTGCCGGTCACGGTCGGGTCGAAGTTCGGGATGATGGCGCCGTCCCGCGACGGGTCGGAGCTTACCAGGATGGACCCGTTCCGTTCCATGACCCAGATCTCGGAGTCGAGATAGGTCGCGACCGCGCGGAGCTGCGGGTAGGCGCTGGCAAGCTCGATCACGTTGCCGTCATAGACGGTGGAGTAGGTGGAGGCGATGAGGCTCGCCTCGTCGTACAGAGTCTCGCTTCTTGAGCGGATCAGGTAGTTGTAGGTGAGACGCGAAGAAAGCGTTGCGACGGCGATGAAGCCGGCAGCGCCGAAGAACAGGTAGCCGAGAAGGAATCTGATATAAAGCGGGAATCTTTTCATGGCCTTACGTCAAATTTGTAGCCGACGCCCCAGACGGTGGTCAGGGACCAGTTCCGGCGGTCCTTGATCTTTTCGCGCAGGCGCTTGATGTGCACGTCGACGGTGCGGGTGTCGCCCGCGTATTCGTAGCCCCAGATATGGTCGAGCAGCTGCTCCCTCGTGAAGACCTGGTTCGGGTGCGACGCGAGGAAGTAGAGGAGCTCCAGCTCCTTCGGCGGCATTTCCACGGGGCTCCCCATGTAGACGACCGAATAGTTGGTAAGGTTGATGGACAGGTCCGCGTACTCGACGACGGAGCCCTTGTCCTGCCCGGCCGGAACGGCGGCCTGCGCGGTGTGGTATCTCCGGAGCACCGCCTTCACGCGCGCAACGAGCTCCTTCGAATCGAAGGGCTTGATCATGTAGTCGTCCGCGCCGAGCTCCAGGCCGAGGACCTTGTCAAAGACCTCGCCCTTCGCCGAGAGCATGATGACCGGCGTGTCCCCGCGCTGACGGATCTCGCGGCACACCTGGTAGCCGTCGATCCCCGGGAGCATGAGGTCCAGGAGGACAAGGTGGGGGCGGAAGCGGTCAAAGGCCGCAAGCGCCTCCTCCCCGTCGTGGACCGTCATGGTCTCGTAAAGCTCCTTCATTAAATATAAGGAAATGAGCTCGGCGATGTTCTCGTCATCGTCGACGATCAGGATCCTCTGTTTTTCTGCCATTTCGTTTCCTCCGTTCTGCGGCCCGAAGGCCGTAAAGCACTCCGGCGGCCCTTACCGGAACGTCACGACGGTGACGGCCTCGCCGCCGTCGTCGTATTCCGCCTGCTTGAATGATTTCACGTAGCTCTGCTTTTTCAGCCACGCGTGGATCCCCTTCTTCAGCGCCCCGGTCCCGCGCCCGTGGATCACGCGCACGGAATCAAGGTGCGCGAGAAGCGCGTCGTCCAGGTACTTGTCGAGCGCCGAGGTCGCCTCGTCCACGTTCATCCCGATCAGGTTGATCTCCGGGGAGATGTTCGCGGCCTTCGAGAAGCTCGGCGCGGAGATGCCGCCGGAACGCTTTTTCCCGCCGCGGGCGCCGCCGCCCTCGTTCCTGTCCTCGATGAGGGCGATGTCGTCGACGCTGACCTGCGTCCGCAGGATCCCCATGCGGACGAACAGCTTCCCGTTCTTGTCAGGAAGCGAGGAGACGATGGCCGAGTGGTTCATGCTGATGACCTGGACGCTGTCCCCGAGCCGCAGCTGCTTCGGCTTCGCGGGCTTTTCGTCCCCGCCGGGGACCCTGGCCGCGCGGATGCCGCCCTTTGATTCGACGTTTTTCAGGTTTTCGCGGAGACGCGTCCGCTCCTTTTCAAGCTCGCGCATGAGCCCCGCGTCGCTCGTCAGGCGGTTGATGCGCCGGATAGAGTCGTCCGCGGTCTCCTTCGCCTCCGCGAGGATGCGTTCCGCCTCCTCGCGCGCCTTTCTCAGGATCTTGTCCTTCCGCTCGTCGAGGTGCTCGTCCTGCTCGACATAGCGCGACTTCAGCGTTTCGATCTCCTTCCGGTAGGAGGCGATCTCCGCGCGCTCCTTTTCGATCGTGGTGCGGTCCGTCTCGAGCTTGGTGAGCAGGTCCTCGAAGGCCGCGTCGTTCTTTTCGATGTGGGTCTTCGCGTCCTCAATGATATAATCCGGGAGCCCGAGCTTCTTCGAGATCGCGAACGCGTTCGACTTGCCGGGCACGCCGATGAGGATGCGGTAGGTGGGCCGGAGCGTCTCGACGTCAAACTCGCAGCAGGCATTCTCGACGCCCGGCGTGGAAAGCGCGTAGACCTTCAGCTCGCTGTAGTGCGTGGTCGCCACGGTGCGCGTCTTCATTCCGTGAAGGAAGGAAAGGATGGAGATCGCGAGCGCGGCGCCCTCCGTCGGGTCCGTGCCGGCCCCGAGCTCGTCGAACAGGCAGAGCGAACGCGCGTCCGCCCTGTTCAGGATATCCACCACGTTCGTCATATGGCCGGAGAACGTGGAGAGGGACTGCTCGATGCTCTGCTCGTCGCCGATGTCCGCGAAGACGTCGTCGAAGACGGCGAGCCTGCTGCCCTGGAACGCCGGGATATGGAGCCCGGCCTGGCCCATCAGCGTGAAGAGGCCGACTGTCTTCAGCGACACGGTCTTGCCGCCGGTGTTCGGGCCGGTGATGACGAGAAGGTCGAAGTCCTCGCCCAGGCGGAGCGAGATCGGGACCACCTTGTCCTTCGGAATGAGCGGATGGCGCCCGTCCTTGATCTCAAGGATGCCGTCCGCGTTGAAGTCGGGCTCCGAGGCGTTCATCTGTCCGGAGAGCCGGGCCTTCGCGAAGACAAAATCAAGATGCGAAAGGATCGAGAGGTCCGACCGGACCGCGTCGGTGCAGGGGGCGATGAGCCGGCTCAGCCTTGCGAGGATCTCCGCGATCTCGCGCTGCTCCTTCATCTCAAGCTCGCGCCGTTCGTTCGTCATGCGGAGCGCCGCCATGGGCTCGATGAAAATGGTGGAGCCGGAGGAGCTCTGGTCGTGGATCACACCGGGCACCTTCGACTTGAATTCGCTTTTTACCGGGAGGCAGTAGCTTCCGTCGCGCATGGTGATGACGCTGTCCATAAGGTAGCTGCGGTACTGGTTCAGCGCCCCGGAAAGCTCCGCGTGGGTGCGCTCGTCGATGGTCTTCAGCGAGCGGCGGATCCTGTTGAGCTCGGGCGATGCCGTGTCCGCCACCATGTCCTCGGAAAGGATGCAGCGGTTCAGCTCCCTGGCCTCCGCCGGCAGCGGCGCAAGGAGGCGGAACTGCTCCTCCAGGGAGTCGGGCTCCGGGTCCTCGTCCGTGTGTACGCCCCAGTCCCGGACGCGCTGCGTCGAGGTAAGGAGCGAGCCGATATGGGAAAGCTCAGCGATGGACAGAGCACCGCCGATCTCAAGGCGCTTTAAGGAGGCGGTCACGTCGTGTGTGTCGCCGAAGCTGATGTAGCCGCGCATGCGGACGCGCGCGCAGGCGTCGGTGGTCTCCGTCTGCGCGGCCCGGATCTCCGAAAGGTCCGTGGAGGGCGTGAGCGTATCGCAGAGAAGACGTCCGGGCGCGCTGGTCGCGCATGCCGAGAGCATCTCCGTGATCTTATGGAATTCAAGGATCTTAAGGGCTTTTTCGTTCATTCTGCCTGTTCCTCCGAAGGGCGTGTTCCCTTGAATTATAGCATAAATCTTAGTATACTGAGATATACGTATTCAGGGCTGCGGTACGGAAAGAGAAACGCACGGGCAGCCCTGGTCTTGTTTTTCCGGAGCCTGTACACATTGTTCACCGGAAGGAGTCCGTATGCCGGATGATCGCGGTAATGATGACAAGATAAACGGGAACGGTTCCCAGCCGTTCATGACGGAAAAGATCGTCGGCCGGCGTGACAGGGGACGGCGGGCTGTCCTGTTCGTTTTAAGGTCCTGCCTCGCGGGGATCCTCTTCGCGGCAGCGGCTGTGGCCACGGTGGTGTTTGCGCTGCCCGGCATCCGGGACCGCATCCCGGGGCAGGGCTCCACCATGGAATCCGTACAGATCGAAAAGGATGAGCGGGAAAGCACCGCGGCGCCGGAAACGCAGCCCGCGGAAAGCGAGTCCCCCGCGGCCCCGGAGACATCTCCCGCCGGAACTGAGGCCGTACCGGAAACGAAGCCGGTCGAGGACGTGGTGCGCGACGTGGTCGGAAGCTACGAATTCACCACGGAAGACTTCCTTAAATTAACAGGCACGCTCCGGGCGGCAGCGGACGCTGCGGACCTTTCCGTCGCCTCGGTCACGCGCCACAAGGAGGAGCGGGACTGGTTTGAGAATTCCGTCCAGACCTCGGGCACCTGCTCTGGCTGCGTGATCGCGCGGACCGGGACGGAGCTCCTGGTCCTTACGACGGAAGAGGCTGTCGAAGGCACGGACACCGTCACCGTCACGTTCGGGCGGGAGGTGATGGAGGCGTACGTCAAGCGCGTGGACACGCTCTGCGGCCTGGCGGTCGTCGGGATCCCCGTGACGGACGAAAACCGCGCTTCGGCGGAGCGGATCACGCCCATCGCCCTCGGCAATTCCTACCGCGTGAACCGCGGGGACTTCCTCATTGCCGTAGGCGCGCCGCTCGGCATTATCCACTCCGTGGACTACGGCGTCGCCTCAAGCGTCCAGCAGAGCGTCAGCGTGACGGACGGGACGGCGCAGCTTATCTATACCGGCGCGAAGGGCAGCGCGGAAAGCGGGACCTGGATCCTGAACACGGACGGCGAGATGGTCGGATGGGTCTCGAACGCTTACGACGACAGCGGCGATGAGATCACGACGGTCGTCGGCGTCTCAGACTACAAGGTCCTCCTTGAGAGGATGATGAACGGACAGGCCTCCCCGTGGATCGGCATCCGCGGCGCGGCCGTGACGCAGGACCTTACGGAGCAGGGCGTGCCCTCCGGCGTTTACGTTTCGCGCGTCGGAAGGAGCAGTCCCGCGTACAGCGCCGGGATCCAGCCCGGGGACATTATAGTCCGCGTCGGTGACGCGGAGATCCGCACCCTCAGGGACTACGCGGGCGCGGTCGAAAAGATGCATGCGGAGGACGCGGTGCGCGTCACGGTCATGCGGAACGGCCGGGACGAATACACGCAGATCGAATTCACCGTGACGGTCGGCGCACGATAGACAGGAGATTTATGAAATATATTGAGACTTTGCGGGAGGGCATGCATATCTCTTCCGTTTACCTCTGCCGCAGCAAGGAGATCCTCCTCTCGAAGAACGGGAAGGAGTACGGCAGCGTGATCCTCCAGGACAAGACGGGAAGCCTTGACGGGAAGATCTGGGACCCGGGCAACCCCGGGATCGGGGACTTCGAGGCGCAGGATTACGTCGCCGTCGACGCGGACGTGAAGGTGTTCAACGGAAACCTCCAGCTGAACATCCGCAGGATCCGCAGGGCGGAGGAGGATGAATACATCCCCGCGGACTACCTGCCCAGCTCGGAGAAGGACAACGACATGATGTTCGCGGAGCTTACCGCGCTGATCGCTTCGGTGCGGGAGCCGCACCTGAACCGCCTCCTGCGCATGTTTTTCGAGGAGGATGCCGCCTTCGTAAAGCGCTTCCGCACGAATTCCGCGGCGAAGATGGTGCACCACGCCTTTATCGGCGGCCTTCTTGAGCATACCCTGAGCGTCGCGAAGCTCTGCGACTACTACTGCAGCTGCTATCCCATGCTGAACCGCGACCTCCTCATCACCGCGGCGATCTGCCACGATATCGGCAAGACGAAGGAGCTTTCCCCGTTCCCGGAGAACAATTACACGGACGAAGGGCAGCTGCTCGGCCACATCGTGATGGGCTGCGAGATGCTCGGGGAGAAGATCGCGAAGATCCCGGGCTTCCCGGAAAAACGGGCTGCGGAGCTCCGGCACTGCATCCTCGCGCACCACGGGGAGTACGAGTTCGGCTCGCCGAAAAAGCCCGCGCTGGCGGAAGCCATGGCGCTGAATCTCGCGGACAACACGGACGCGAAGATGGAGACCTTCCGTGAGATCCTGAAGGGCGCGGGGGAGAACAACGGCTGGCTCGGCTTCAACCGGTATATCGAAAGCAATGTCAGGAAGACGTCGTAAAAGAGAAAACGCCGGGCGCTGTCCGGCGGCGGGGATCATATGAACGAGAGCTATCAGAAGAATCAGGTCCTTGAGATGGAGATCACCGATCTCGGATCGGACGGGGAAGGCATCGGGCGCACCGGTGCCTTTCTCTGGTTTGTGAAGGATGCGCTGCCGGGGGACCGGGTGCGCGCGTCGGTCATGAAAACGAAGAAAAGCTACGGCTACGCGCGGCTGCAGGAGGTCCTGGCGCCGAGCCCGGACCGCATCGCCCCGGCATGCCCCCTTGCGCGCGCCTGCGGGGGATGCACCCTCCAGGCGATGGACTACAAAGCGCAGCTTAAATTCAAGGAAAACAAGGTCCGGAACAACCTTGTGCGGATCGGCGGGCTCAGAGCCCTCGCGGACGATGCCGGCAGCGGCACGGAGTTTTCGTCCGCGGAGGGCGCGGGCGCAGTGTTCCACCCGGTCATCGGGATGGAGCATCCGCTCCGGTACCGGAACAAAGCCCAGTTTCCTGTCGGGACGGATAAAGCGGGAAAGCCCGTCGCCGGGTTTTATGCCGGGCGGACCCACAGCATCATCCCCTGCAGTGACTGCCTTCTGGGGACGGAGGAGAACCGGGAGATCCTGAAGACCGTGCTGGACTGGATGGAGGAATTCCGTGTGCCGGCATACGACGAAGCGTCCGGCGCCGGGACGGTCCGCCATGTCCTGGTCAGGAAAGGCTTCCGCAGCGGGCAGATCATGGTCTGCCTTGTGATGAACGGAAGAGATGTGCCGCAGGCGGCGGCCCGCAGAAAGGCGGAAAAAAACCGGGACGGACGAACGGACCGGGACGGACGGAACGATCAGACAGGCAAAGACGTCCTGGGCGTCCTCACGGACCGGCTCATGAAGCTGCCCGGTGTGACGACCGTGGTGCAGAACATCAACCGGGAGCGCACCAACGTGATCCTCGGGAAGGAAACACTTGTCCTGGCGGGACCGGGCTTCATCACCGACACCATCGGGGACACGGAGTTTGAGATCTCCGCCCAGTCCTTCTACCAGGTGAACCCGGTGCAGACGGAGGTCCTCTACGGGACTGCGCTGAAGTACGCGGGACTTACAGGGAAGGAGAACGTCTGGGACCTTTACTGCGGGATCGGGACTATCTCCCTCTTCATGGCGAAGCAGGCGGGAAAGGTCTACGGGGACGAGATCGTCCCCCAGGCGGTGGAGGACGCGCGCCGGAACGCGCTGCGGAACGGGATCGGCAACGCGGAGTTCTTCGTGGGGAAGGCGGAGGAGGTGCTGCCTGCCTGGTACGCGGAGCAGGAGCGGAAGCCGGAGGCGGAGCGCGAGCGGATCGACGTGATCTGCGTGGACCCGCCCCGGAAGGGCTGCGACGAGGCGTGCCTGAATACCATGCTCAAGGTCGCCCCGGAACGCATCGTGTACGTGAGCTGCGACTCCGCGACGCTCGCCCGGGATCTGAAATATCTTCTGGCCGACGGCCGCTATACGCTGACCGACGTGCAGCCTGTGGACATGTTCCCGCAGACAGTGCATGTTGAGACGGTATGTTTATTGTCCAAACTTTCTGAAGTCAAGAATCATATCAGTGTGAAGGTCGATATGAATGAAATGGATCTGACGGC
>CACXDR010000013.1 GCA_902766415.1 uncultured Lachnospiraceae bacterium | reverse complement strand
GTTCAGCCAGTTCGTGTACAGGGTGTTCGCCATGTTCCTCCAGGAGAGGACCGGCCGGCTTGCCGGGTCATCGTTCTCATAGTAATGGACCGGGACCGCCGGGTTCATGCCCTTGGCGGTGTCGCGCCGGAACTCGCCGTCCAGCGACATGCGGTCGTACTCCGGATGTCCCTGGAGGAAGATCTGGCTCCCCGACTTGTTCATCACAAGGAGAACGCCTGCCACCGCGCTCTCGGCGAGGATCGTGAGCTCCGGATGCTTTTCGATATCCTCCTTGCGCACCTCCGTCCAGCGGGAATGCGGGCAGTAGAAAAAGTCGTCCATGCTGCGCATGAGCGGGATGCTGTGATGGTTCACCTTGTGGCTGTAGACGCCGCTCAGCTTCGTGGCACGCGGATACTTCTGTATGCCGTAGTGATAGTAAAGCGCGGCCTGGGCGCCCCAGCAGAGGTGCAGCGTGGAGGTGACGTGCTTTTTCGTCCACTCCATGATCTTCTTCAGCTCCTCCCAGTAGGTGACCTCCTCGAACGGAAGGTGCTCGATCGGCGCGCCGGTAATGATCATGCCGTCGTAGTATTTCCGCTTCACGTCCTTGAATTCCACGTAGAACTGGTTGATATGGCTCTTCGAGGTGTGCGTCGCCTCGTAGGAGCTCGTCATGAGGAAGGTGCAGTTCACCTGCAGCGGCGTGTTGGAAAGCGCGCGGAGCAGCTGGAGCTCCGTGTCCTCCTTTAACGGCATGAGGTTCAGGATCAGGATCTCCAGGGGACGGATGTCCTGGGAGAGCGCCCTCCTCTCGTCCATGACGAAGATATTTTCCCGTTCAAGTATCGCCTTTGCAGGCAGGTCATTCTGTATCCGGATCGGCATGACTGTCTCCTTTCACAAGCTCCAGGAACTCCTCCTCGGAGAGGATCGGAACGCCGAGCTCCTTCGCCTTTCTGTTCTTTGAGGAATTCGATGCTGTATCGTTGTTGATGAGGTAGCTCGTCTTCGCGCTCACGCTGCCGGCAGCCCTGCCGCCGCGCGCCTCGATAAAGGCCTTGAGCTCCTCCCTGTTCTTAAAGTGCGTGACGCTCCCGGTGATCACGAAGGTCTTCCCGGCAAACAGCGCCGCGTCGCTGCCCGCGGTCTCCGCCGGCCGCTCAAGCGTGACCCTGGACAGAAGATCATCCACCAGGCGCGCGTTCTCCGGGTCGTCAAGGTAGGCGCGGATCTGGTCCGCAAGCACCGCCCCGATCCCTTCGACCTCGCAGAGCTCCTCCGCGGGGCAGCGCCGGAACGCCCCGAAATCCCCCCGGAAGTGCCGGGTGAGCATCTTCGCGTTCTGCAGGCCGATCCCGGGGATCCCCAGGGAATACACAAAGCGCGTCATGTCCGTGTTCCGCGCCCTCGTGACCGCCCCGATCAGGTTGTCCGCGGACTTCTCCCCGAAGCCCTCCATCTCCGCGATGGCGTCGCGGTGCTCCCCGATGTCGAAAAGCTCCGCGTACTCATGGATAAACCCTGCGGCGATCAGCTTCTCGAGCGTCGCCTCCGAGAGGCCCTCCATGTTGAGCGCGTCTCGGCTTGCCATCAGCGCGAAGCGCTTGATCTTCTTGATCACGCAGTCCGGGTTCCCGCACCAGAGCGTTTCCACCCCGTTCTCGCTTCTGACCGTCGTGGGCTTCCCGCAGACCGGGCAGGCCTCCGGCGGCGCGCAGGTACCGCTCCGCGTCAGGTTGTCGGCGATCTGCGGAATGATCATGTTGGCCTTGTAGACCGTGATGGTATCCCCCTCGCCGAGCTCCAGCGAGCGCATGATGCTCACGTTGTGGACGCTCGCGCGGCTTACCGTGGTGCCCTCGAGCTCCACCGGCGTAAAGATGGCGACGGGGTTGATGAGCCCGGTCCGCGAGGGGCTCCACTCGATCATCCTGAGGGTCGTCTCCTTCGTCTCGTCGCTCCATTTGAACGCCATGGCGTTCCGCGGGAACTTCGCGGTGGTCCCGAGGGACTCCCCGTAGGCGATGTCGTCAAGAAGCAGCACCAGCCCGTCGGAGGGGAAATCATTGTCCGCCACGCGCTTTTCAAAGTCCTGCACCGCGGCAGGAAGCGTCTCCGCCGTGACCGGCATATGCTCCACGACGTCAAAGCCCTGGGACACAAGCCAGTCGAACTGGTTCGCGCGGGAGTTCCGGAAATCCACACCCTCCGCGTTCACCAGGGAAAAGGCGCTGAAATAAACGCCCCGCTCCTTTGTGACGCGGGGGTCCAGCTGCCGTACGGAACCCGCGCAGAGATTCCTCGGGTTCTTGTATTTCGCGTCCGCGTCGCTGATCGTCTCATTGACGCGTTCAAAATCCGAATAGCGCATGAGCGCCTCGCCGCGGAGCGTAAGCTCCCCCGTGAAGGGGATCCTGAGCGGGACGTTCCGGAACGCGCGCGCGTTGCCTGTAATGACCTCGCCGACCAGCCCGTTCCCGCGCGTGACCGCCTTGAAAAGCTCCCCGCCGCGGTAGGTAAGGACCACGGTCAGCCCGTCCAGCTTCCAGGAGAGGAGCGCCGTCTGCCCGCCGAGCCAGGAGACCAGGTCCTCCACGCTCTTCGTCTTGTCGAGCGAAAGCATGGGGCGCTCATGGGCCTCCTTCGGAAGCTCCGACAGCACCTCATACCCGACGCGCTGCGTCGGGGAGCCGGAAAGCACCGTCCCGGTCTCCTTCTCAAGCGCCAGGAGCTCGTCGTAAAGACGGTCGTATTCATAATTGCTCATGATCTCGCGGCTTTCCTGGTAGTACGCCTTCGCGGCTTCGGAAAGCTGCTGCACGAGCTCCTTCATCCGTTCGTTTCTGTCCATCTGTTTTCCCCGGTCCGGTCAGTGCTTTTTCTGGCTGCGTATGAACTGCGTGAGGGACCGCGCCCTCCGCTCGGCAGCCTTCTCCTCCGCCTTCCGGACCTCCTCAAGGACGATCCTCTCCCGGGCGGCGGAGCTGTTCTGTTTCCCGTGCTCCGGCTGTTCTGTTTCCGGCACCTCCGGCGGCACTGTCAGCCCATCCTCCGGGCCCTCTTCCTCAGGAAGAGAGATGATGTCATAAAGATCTATGTTCTCGCGGCCGTCCATTCCGCCCTCTGAAGCGTCATCCCCGCGGCCTCCGGCGCGCCGGCCGCCGCCGCTTCCGCCGCCGTCCCCATCATCCGTCCCGGTGTCAGGTCCTTCCGGGACATCCTGCGGAACAGTCGCGCGGACCATGCGTTCTAGCTCCAGGCCCTCCTCATGCGTCACGTTCCTCCAGGTCCCCGGCTTCAGGTTCCCCAGGCGGATATTCATGATCCTGACCCGCTTCAGGCTGACGACATGGTACCCCAGCGCCGCGCACATCCTGCGGATCTGGCGGTTCAGCCCCTGCGTCAGGATGATCGTAAAGGAGGTCTTGTCGTTGATCTTCAGCCTGCACGGCCTCGTCGTCACGTTCAGCTCCGGGAGCCTGACACCGCTGCGCATGCATTTCACGAACTTCTCCGTAAGCGGCCGGTCCACGCGTACCAGGTACTCCTTCTCATGCGCGTATGATGCCTTCAGGATCGGATTCACGATATCGCCGCGGTTCGTAAGGAGGAGAAGCCCCTCGGAGTCCTTGTCCAGCCGGCCAACCGGATAGATCCTGGAGGGATAGTTCACCATCTCGATGATATTCGGCGCGCGGTCCTTCGTCCCTGTCGTGCAGACGATGCCGACC
>CACXDR010000012.1 GCA_902766415.1 uncultured Lachnospiraceae bacterium | reverse complement strand
TCGCACTTTTCCTTCAGCTTCCGCTCGATCTCGAAGCAGCGCGGCGCGGAGATGTCCTCCAGGTTCACGCCGCCGAAGGAACCGGAAAGGAGGTAGACGGTGTTGACGATCTCGTCCACGTCCTTCGACTTGATGCAGAGCGGGAACGCGTCGACGTCGCCGAAGCTCTTGAAGAGGACGCACTTTCCCTCCATGACGGGCATGCCGGCCTCCGGGCCGATGTCGCCGAGACCCAGGACCGCCGTGCCGTCCGTGATGACCGCGCAGAGGTTCCAGCGGTTGGTAAGCTCGTAGGACTTGCTGATATCCTTCTGGATCTCAAGGCAGGGCGCGGCGACGCCCGGCGTATATGCGATGGAAAGGTCCTCGGACGTTTTGACCGGGACGTCCGTCGTGATCTTGATCTTTCCCTTCCACTCGGCATGCTTTTCAAGGGCGATCTTCGAGTAATCCATAGTTTTCCTCCTTTTCCGGAAGCGGCTCCGCTTTGGCTGCCGCGATTTCAGCTTCTGTTCCGCCTGTTCAGCGGTCCTGTTCCCGGGGACCTGCCCGGAAATACATCGACAGAAGTATAGCATAGTTTCAGGCTCTGTGCTTACAGATTTCTTTCACTTCACCCCGCGCGCTTGCCTGGGCTCCGTTTCCGTGGTAATATAGTCCTGTCTTTACGGGGATGTACCGGTTTCGACGGGGACCATGCAGCCGGTGAAGCTATCCGCATGCAGTGCGTTAAACGGCAAACTTAAATATAAACGCTAACGACGAATTAGCATACGCAGCCTGAATAAGGCAGCCGTCCGCCTCAGGGCACTCACACTCTGAGATCCGGGCGTCGACTATGTGAGAAACGACGCGCGTTAAGCTTTGCGCGCGCGGGCGTATCATGAAGCTACTGAAGCCGTAAGGGTGTTCATTCCCGTGCGGCGGAGGGAATGTCAAAGAATGGACTATGATAGTAGAAGAACGGGGAATTGATTTTCGGACACGGGTTCGACTCCCGTCATCTCCACGAAAAAGAACGTCCCGGAAGCTGCTTACGCAGCTTCCGGGACGTTCCTTTTCGTGTTGCAGTGTACAGGGACAAACAGGTTTTCAGTACTTCACCGCACCCTTGAAATTCCGTTCCATATCGCGGCGCACGTCGTTCTTCGCGATGGAATCCCGCTTGTCGTAGTTCTTCTTGCCCTTCGCGAGGCCGATCTCCACCTTCACGCGGCTTCCCTTGAAGTAGACCTGGAGCGGCACCAGGGTGAGCCCCTTCTCCTTCAGCTTTCCGATGAGCCTCCGGATCTCCTGCTTATGCATGAGGAGCTTCCGCACGCGCAGCGGGTCCTTGTTGAAGATGTTGCCCTTCTCGTACGGGTTGATATGCATGCCGTACACGAAGACCTCTCCGTTCTTGATATCCACCCAGGACTCCTTGATAGAGCACTGGCCGAGACGGAGGGATTTCACCTCCGTGCCGAAGAGCTCGATCCCGGTCTCAAAGGTCTCAAGGATAAAATAGTCGAACCGCGCCTTCTTGTTGTTCGCGATGACCTTGATGCTTTCCTTCGCCATAAAAAGTTCCTGCCTCTCAGTCCATATCTTCCAGGGGCGTCATATGCCCCGGGCGCCGCGCGGGGACCAGGTCCACGGTGCGCGCCAGGCGGTCGGCGGCATCGACCTTCACCCAGATGCGCTCGCCGAGCCGGTAGTGCTTTCCGGTCATCTCGCCGTAAAGCTCCCACTTGTCCTCAATGAATTCGTAATAGTCGTCGCGGAGCTCCTGGATACGGATCATGCCCTCGATCGTGTTCGGAAGCTCCACATAGAGCCCGTACCGCGTCACGCCGCTGATCACGCCCTCGTACACTTCGCCGATCCGCTTTTCCATGTATTCGCAGATCTTGTACTTCACGCTCTCGCGCTCCGCCTCCTCCGCCCGCCGTTCCAGGCGGCTGGTCTGTGCCGCGACGTCCGGAAGGCGCTTCTCGAGGCGGGATACGCGCTCCGCGTCAAGCCTCCCGTGCATGCATTCCTTGATGATCCTGTGGATCTGCAGGTCCGGGTAGCGGCGGATGGGCGACGTGAAGTGCGTGTAGTACTGCGCGGCAAGCCCGAAGTGGCCGGTGCATTCCGTGCTGTACACGGCGCGCTTCATGGACCTGAGCGTGATGCGGCTCACCAGGGATTCCGCGTCCGTCCCCTCGATGCCGGAAAGGAGCTTCCGGATCTCGTGCGGGTGCACCTCGCCGTTCCTCGTCTTTAACGTAAAGCCGAAATTCGCGACGAACACGGCGAGCGCCCGCATCTTTTCGGGGTCCGGCTTATCGTGGACCCTGTAAAGGAAGGGGACTCTCCGCCAGTGATACTCCTCCGCCACGGTCTCATTGGCAGCCAGCATGAAGTCCTCGATCAGCCTGGTCGCCGCGTTCCGCTCTCCTGCCTTCACCTCGACCGGCGTCCCTTCGCTGTCAAGGATCACCTTCGTCTCCGGGAAGTCAAAATCGATGAAGCCCCGCTCCCCGCGCTTTCCGCGCAGGGCCTCCGCGGCCTTCTTCATTTCAAGCAGCATGGGGACAAAGGCAAGATAGCTGTCCGTAAGCTCCGGATCGCCGTTCGTGATGATCTGGTCGACGACCGGGTAGGAAAGCCTCCGGTCCACGCGGATCACCGACTCGCAGATCTCGTGGTCCGTGATCACGCCGTTCCCTGCGATCTTCATGATGCAGGAAAGCGTGAGACGGTCCTCCCCTTCGTTCAGCGAGCAGATGCCGTTCGAAAGCCTGCGCGGCAGCATGGGGATCACGCGGTCCGCCATGTAGACGGACGTGGAGCGCCGGTACGCCTCGCGGTCCAGCGCGGAGTCCTCCGGCACGTAGGCGGTGACGTCCGCGATGTGGACGCCGAGCCGCCACCCGTCCTCCAGGACCTCCAGAGAGATGGCGTCGTCAAGGTCCTTCGCGTCCTCTCCGTCGATCGTCACGGTCATAAGGTCCCTGAAGTCCCGCCTTCCGGAAAGCTCCTCCGCGGAAACGCCCTCCGCGGTCCTCTCCGCCTCCTGAAGCGCGTCCTCCGGGAACACTTCAGGCAGGTCGTACGCACGGACGATCGACAGGATATCCGTCCCGGGATCGGTGATGTGCCCGAGGATCTCCGTGACCTCACCCTCCGGCTGCTCGTCCCTGTGGACCGGGAACTTCGTGATGCGGACCACGACCTTGTGCCCCGTGACGGCGCCGTGCGCCTTCGACGGCGGGATGTAGACGTCCTCCGTGATCCTCTGGTTGTCGGGGATCACGAGGCCGAAGTTCTTTACGCGCCGGTAGTAGCCGACGATCCGCTCGTTCGCGTGCTTCAGGATCTCCAGGACCACGCCCTCCGCGCTCCGGAAGCGCTGCCCCGGCTCCACGGAAACGCGGACGGTGTCGCCGTTCAGGGCCCCGTGCGCCGCCTCGCGCGGGATAAAGATGTCCTGCTCCGTCTCCTCCGTGCGGACAAAGCCGAAGCCCTTGGCGTTCGCCATGAACGTCCCGATCACGTCCCGCTTCTCCGGCTTCCCGTACTTCCCGCGCTGGGAGACGCGGATCTTCCCCTCCGCGCAGAGCTCGTCAAGCACCTGCTTAAGATCCTCCCGCTTCGCCTTCGGCACGTCAAGAAAGACCGCGATGTCACGGATCCGCATGGGCTTGTACATGGGGTCGCTCATCAGCGCAAGGATGACTTCCTTTTTTTCCTTCAGCTCTTCCCTGGTCAATTCTGTGTCCCCTCCGATGTTTTGATTATTATCTGACTGATCCTTGCAGGATCCCTCCACTGAGACGAAAGGGCCCCCGCGCTGCGGAGGCCCTTTCAGGATCATTATTTTACGATGTTCAGAATGAACGCGATCACCAGGAACAGGACCGCGGCCACCCTCGTGACCATCTCAAGCGTTCCCTCCATGGAACGGCTCTTGTTCTTTCCCCAGTAGGATTCAGCAATGCCGCCGATGGAGCCCAGACCCCTCTGCTTTCCCTCCTGCATCAGGACGAATACAGTGAGGACCACGCACACGATAACAAACACGACAGATAATAATGTATTCAGCATTTCCAAAAAACACTCCTTAAGATCGCATATAGATGGATATTAGCATAATCACGATCTCAAGTCAACATTCATCTTCTTGTGAAGCTTCTTGAGGATCCCGGCGACCATCTGGTCCACGGCCTCCGGCGTGAGCGGCTCGTCCTCCGGGGTGAAGGTGACGGTGAACGCCATGCTCTTCTTTCCTTCCGCGATCTGGTCGCCGCGGTAGATGTCAAACAGCTGCACGTCGGTCACCTGCCTGCACGCCTCGCGGATGCAGTCCTCGACCGGTCCGCAGCAGCAGCACTCGTCCATGACAAGGGCGAGGTCGCGCTTCTCCTCCGCGAACTTCGGAATAGGCCTGTAGGACGGCCTCCTTCCGTAAGCCTCCGCGAGAAGGCCGAGGTCGATCTCCATGATGTACGCCGGCACGCGCATATCGGTCTTGTCCGCGACGTCATACGCGAGCTTTCCGAGATATCCCGCCTTCTTTCCGTCCCAGATGATGGAAGCGGTCTGGTACGGGTGCAGGAAGGGCTTCTCGTCGCGCTCATAGCTGAACTTCACGAACAGTGCGTCGGCGACCTCCTCCGCGATCCCCTTCAGCGTGAAGAAGGTCTCGTTTTCACCGAAGATGCCGACCGCGAGCGTCGGGCGCTCCTCCGGGTAGTCGTTCAGCGGCAGGTCCTTCGCGAGGAAGCGGCTGCCGATCTCGAACAGGCGCCCGTTCAGCGTGCCGCGCTTCTGGTTCCGCGCGATCGCTGCGACCATCTGCGGCGCAAGGGTCGTGCGCATGAGGGACAGGTCCTCGTTGATCGGGTTCATAAGGCGGATCGCGTGGCGCTCGGGCGCGTTCTCCGGAAGCTTCAGGAGGTCAAGGTCTGCCGGGGAGAAGAACGAGTAGTGGATGGCCTCGTTCGCGCCCGCGGCGCAGAGCTCCTTCTTCAGCTTCAGCTCCGTGCGCTGCCTCAGGTTCGTTCCGCCCGCGGTCACCGCGGCTGTCGGCATGAGCGTTCCCTCTACGTGGTCGTAGCCGTACTCGCGGATCAGCTCCTCCGCGATATCCTGGTAGGATTCCATGTCGTCGCGGTACGCCGGGATCCGGATGGTCAGCTCGTCGCCGTTGATGACCGGGTCCATGCAGAGGTTCGTAAGGATGCGGATGATGTCCTCGTCCGGCACGGTGATCCCGAGCACGCCGTTCACGCGGGCGATGCTGGCCTTCATCTCGCGCGGCTCAAGGGAGTTCCCGCTGTTGCAGTCCACATGGGTCTTTGAGACCGTGCCGCACTGAAGCTCCTCCACGAGGTGCAGGGCGCGTTTGATGCCCATGACAGTCGCGTACTCGTCGACGCCCTTTTCATAGCGGGAGGAGGCGTCCGAGTTCTTTCCGAGCGCGCGCGCGGTCTTGCGGACATTGTCCCTCGCGAACTTCGCGCACTCGAAGATGACCGACTTCGTGTCTTCGCGGATCTCGGAGTTCAGTCCGCCCATGACGCCTGCCAGGCCGACCGGCTTCACGCCGTCGCAGATGACCAGGTTCTCGTGGTTCAGGGTGTATTCGTTTCCGTCGAGGGTCACGATCTTCTCCCCGTCATGCGCGCGCCGGACGTTGATCACGCCGCCCTCGATATAATTCTCGTCGTAGGCGTGCATGGGCTGTCCAAGCTCCTTCAGGACGTAGTTCGTGATGTCGACGATATTGGAGATCGCATCCATGCCGACAAGCGCAAGGCGGCGCTTCATCCACGCGGGGGATTCCCCGATCTTCACGTCGTAGACGTAGTGTCCGATAAAGCGCGGGCAGAGGTCCTGCGCCTCCACGGTCACGTCGAAGCCTTCCTTCTCCACCTCGGTCGGATGATAATCCGTCGCCGGCATCTTCACCTGCTTCCCGAGTGCCGCCGCCACCTCGCGGGCCATGCCGAAAACGCTCTGGCAGTCCGGGCGGTTCGCGGTGATGGAGATGTCGAACATCCAGTCGTCAAGGCCGGTGATCTTTTTCACGTCATCACCCGGCTCCGCGTCCTCCGGAAGCACCAGGAGGCCGTTGTAGCCCGCGCCCGGATAAAGGTTCTCCGTCAGGCCGAGCTCCACGCCCGAGCAGAGCATTCCGTGCGACTCGTAGCCGCGCAGCTTGCCCTTTTTGATGGTCATGGTGCCCTCGACCGTCTTATGGTCCTTCGCGGTCATGTAGACCTGCGCGCCGATCAGCGCAAGCGGGAACTTTCCGCCCGCATGTACATTGTCCGCGCCGCAGCAGACCTGGAAGCTTCCGTATCTGCCGGCGTCCACGGTGCAGACATGGAGGTGCGTGTCCGGGATCGCCTCGCAGGTCTCGACCAGGCCGACGACGACGTTCGAGATGTCGCGCCCGACCTCGTAGAGCTCCTCCACCTCAAAGCCGCAGTCGAACAGCTTCTTTTCAAGCTCCTGCGGGGTGATGTCGATATCCACATATTCTTTAAGCCAGCTGAAAGGTACTAACATTCAAGTGTCCTCCTTACTCTCAGTCATTGATCTGCTTTAAGAAGCGCAGATCGGATTCAAACAGCAGCCGGATGTTGTTGATGCCGTACTTCAGCATGGCGATGCGCTCAAGGCCCAGGCCGAACGCGAAGCCGGAGTACTCATCGGAATCGATGCCGCAGTTTTCAAGGACCTTCCTGTTGACGACGCCGGCGCCGAGGATCTCGATCCAGCCGGTGCCCTTGCAGAGACGGCAGCCCTTGCCGCCGCACTCGAAGCAGCTCACGTCGACCTCGACGGACGGTTCCGTGAACGGGAAGTAGGAGGGACGGAGACGCGTGACCGTGTCCTCGCCGAAGATCCTTTTGACGAACACGTCAAGCATGCCCTTCAGGTCGCAGAGCGTGATGCCCTTGTCGACGACCAGGCCTTCCATCTGCGTGAACATGGGCGAATGCGTCGCGTCGTCGTCGGAACGGAAGACCTTTCCGGGGGAGATGATCTTGATGGGCGGCTTCTTCGCCTCCATGACGTGGATCTGGCCCGCGGAGGTCTGCGTGCGGAGCAGGAACTCCGGGGAAAGGTAGAAGGTATCCTGCATGTCGCGCGCCGGATGGTCCTGCGGCGTGTTGAGCGCGGTGAAGTTATAGTAGTCCGTCTCGATCTCGGAGCCCTCGTAGACCTCGAAGCCCATGGAGGCAAAGATGTCCGTCAGCTGGTTGCGGACCTGGGTCACGGGGTGCAGGCGTCCCTCCTCCGTCCTGACGGCGGGCTCGGTGATGTCGATCTTCTCCCTCTCGTATCTCGCTTCGAGCTGCTTTTCACGGACGACGTTCTCCATCTCCTTGAAGTGCTCGAGCGCCCAGTCCTTCAGGACGTTGACGTTCTTGCCGTAATCCGCCTTCTGCTCCTTCGGGATGTTGCGCATCTCCTTCATAAGGCGCCCGATCCTGCCGGACTTGGAATCCAGGAAGGATTTCCGGAACTCATAGAAGGCTTCGGGAGCGGTCTTCGACTTTACGCCGTCGATGATCTCCTTCCGGATCGCTTCGATCTCTACACTTAACTCTTCGAGGCTCTGCATGGTATTCTCCTTTTTTAAAAAAATAACGTCCCCCCGGAAAACCGGAGGGACGACTGACTGCCGTGGTACCACCCTGCTTCCTGCCGGAAAGGCAGGCACTTTCGGCTCCGTAACGTGGAGAAACGTCCGCGCCTACGCACCGTCGGAAAACGGCTTCAGCGCCGATGCTCCCGCGTGAAATTTCGCGTGCGGACCTTCGGAAGGACTCTCAGCCGGCGATCCCTCTCTCTTCTCCGGGCGCCCCGCAGCTACTTTGCGCGATCAATGCATTCGATTACGTATTTTAATCAGTATTTCCGCGTTTGTCAACGGACAGGTTCTCTCTCCTGACCATTTCGGGCTCCTTATCCCTTCAGCCTGCGGCTGATGCCGCACTCCACGGTGTACACCCGGTCCGCGCGGCGCGAGAGCGCGGTCAGGAGCCGTCCGGACGCCTCCCGCAGGGCCCGCGCCTCCGGGTCCGCGGGAACGACGCCGCAGCCTGTCTCCCGCAGCACGAACGCGGCAGCCGGGTGCTCCGCGAGAAGCCGCTCCGCTTCCCTTTCGGCCGCTGCCGGCATTTCCCCCGTGCCCGCGCCCGCAATGCGCGCGGGATCCGGGTCCACGATCTCCAGGACCGTTCCTTCCTTTAAAAGGCGCTCCGCGAACGCGTGCTTTCCCTGGTAGGCGCCGCCGGCCACGACGCAGGAGACCGCCCTCTCCGGTGCGGTCGTCCCAGGGAAGGCCGCCCTCCCGGTCCCCGTCTCCTCCTCCGGCGCGTCGAAGAAGACCGCAACGGGCCGCCTGCTGAGCGCGAAGGTCACGCCCCCGCCCCTTGTCTTCCCGGCGATCTGCTCGGGAAATACATGCATGGCAGCGCGCTCGCACACATTGGCGACGCCGACCGTCTCCTGCACGAACGGCGATCCCTCGAACTCCCCCGGAACGTCCGCCAGGACCTCCGCGGAGAAGGTGCAAAGCTCCGCGCCGAGCGACTCCGCAAGCGATACGATCGCCGGCTCGTCCTTCTTAAGGTCGATGCTCGCGACCACCGAGACGGCCTCGGGACGCACGTTCAGCCTTCTTAGGAACTCAAGGGCCTGCTGCCGTACGGAGGCCGGGTCGGCGTTCTTCCTGCACCCGACTCCGAGGCAGTACTGGCGCGGGACCAGCGTGAGGATATGGTCCTTCTCACAGGGCAGGACCCTTCCCGGCGAGGCGGCCTTCACCTGCCCTTCTGCGTCCGCAGCCGCGCTCACCAGGATCAGGTAACCCGAGGTGCCGTCCCGCGGCACGAGCCCGTCCGGCAGCTCCCTGCCAGCCGGAACGTCGCTCATGAAGGTGACGGTGCTGCCCTTTAGCAGCGCGGCAGTGACCTCCTTCGCGAGGGCGCGGTCGGTGATGACAAGCCCGTTCCGCTTCGCGAAAAGATCGACCTGGAAGCAGCCGTTCAGGTCGCTCGCGGTGCTGATCACGGGAACGCCGCCCGTCAGC
>CACXDR010000011.1 GCA_902766415.1 uncultured Lachnospiraceae bacterium | reverse complement strand
TACGGCGGGATCGAGGAAAACTGCTCGCTTGCGGCGATCTTCGCCTCCTCGCGGGAAAAGATGCAGGATCTGGTACGCAGATCACTGTGGGGATGAAACGATGAACGACAATGATTTTATCTTCGCGGTCGCCCGGATCCGCGCGAAAGAGAAATCGCTGCTCACCGACGCCGACGTCGCTCAGATGACGGCGATGAAGGACGAGCAGTCGGTCCTGGCCTTCCTGAAGGACAAAGGCTGGGGCGATTCCTCGCGCACGGAGAACGCGGAGGAGCTTCTTGCGGCCGAGGAGCAGAAGACGCGGGAGCTGGCCCACGAGCTCGGGATCGAGGAGTCGGTCTTTGAGATCCTGTCCTACCCGGTCGTCTACCACAACCTGAAGGCCGGGATCAAGGAGCTCTGCACCGAGGAACAGAATCCGCAGGCCTTTTTCCCGGACAGGAAGCTGGGGCGCGAGCAGATCCTTCGGATCCTCAAGGAAAAGGATTACACCGCGCTGCCGGTCCACATGCGGGACGCGGCGAAGCGCGCCTACGAGACGCTGCTTCTGACGCGGGACGGCCAGCAGAGCGACGTGATCGTGGACCGGGCCTGTCTCGACGCGATGGAGGACGTCGCGAAGCACTCGAAGTACGGCGTCCTGCGCGACTATGAGGAGTCGATGGTCGCGGTCACGAATATCCGCATCGCGGCCCGCGCGGCCAAGACCGGGAAATCGGCGGCGTTCCTGAAGGAGGCGATCGCCCCCTGCAAGACGCTCGATACGGAGGGATTGAAAGCCGCCGCTGCCGCGGGCACGGACGAGCTGCTGAGTTTTCTCACCGCGCGCGGCTACGGGGAGGCGGCCGAGGCCCTGAAGGTCTCGCTCTCGTCGTTCGAGCGCTGGTGCGACAACCGGCTGATCGATTCGCTGCGCGCGCAGAAGCGGAATCCGTTTTCCGTCGGGCCGGTCGTGGCCTTCTATCTGGCCCGCCAGAACGAGATCAAGACGGCGCGGATCATCCTGACGGCGAAGGCCAACGGCTTTTCCGACGAGGAGATCCGGGAGAGAGTGAGGTCCATGTATGTATAAGATCGCGGTGATGGGAGATTACGACAGCATCTACGGATTCTCCGCGCTCGGCCTCGACATCTATCCGTTTGAGTCGAAAGAGGAATCCGCGAAGATGCTGCGCCAGCTCGCCGAGGGCGAGTACGGCATCATTTATATCACGGAAGAACTGGCGGAGATGCTCTCGAACGAGATCGCGCGCTACGCGGCGCGCTCTCTGCCCTCGATCATCCGGATCCCCGGCGTGAAGGGAAACACCGGCGACGGGATCCGCGGCGTGAAAAAAACGGTGGAACAGGCGGTCGGATCCGACATCCTGTTCGGGGAAGACAGATAAAGAAACCATTCCGGGGCTCTCCGGATGCGCGCCACACGCGCGAGATATAAGGAAATCCTCCAGAGGATACCTGGATGCGCACTCCGTGCGCGATATCAAGGAAAGGAGCGTGAACGAAGCTCATGAGTTCAGGCAGAATCAAGAAAGTCGCGGGACCGCTGGTCATCGCGGAGGGAATGCGCGACGCGAACATGTTCGACGTCGTCCGCGTCAGCGATCAGCGCCTCATCGGCGAGATCATCGAGATGCACGGCGACGAGGCATCCATCCAGGTCTACGAGGAGACCTCGGGCCTCGGCCCCGGCGAGATCGTGGAGTCGACCGGAGTTCCGCTTTCCGTGGAGCTCGGCCCGGGCCTCATTAGTTCGATCTACGACGGGATCCAGCGGCCGCTGACCGGCATCATGAAGCTGACGGGAAGCAACCTGCTCTCCCGCGGCATCGACGTCGTGGCGCTCGACCGCGAGAAGAAATGGACGTTCGTCCCGACCGCGCAGGTCGGCGAAGAGGTCGGCGCGGGCGATATCCTCGGAACGGTGGAGGAGACCACGGTCGTCACGCAGAAGATCATGGTCCCGTACGGCGTGAGCGGAACGATCAAAGAGATCCGCGGCGGCGATTTTACCGTGACGGAGACGATCGCGGTGCTCGACACCCCCGACGGGGAAAAAGAGCTGACCATGATGCAGAAGTGGCCGGTCCGGCGCGGGCGCCCCTACGTGAAAAAGCTTCCGCCTGAGATGCCGCTCGTCACCGGCCAGCGCGTCGTCGACACGTTCTTCCCGATCGCGAAGGGCGGCGTTGCGGCGGTCCCGGGCCCGTTCGGCTCCGGCAAGACCGTTATCCAGCACCAGCTCGCCAAGTGGGCAGAGGCGGACATCGTCGTCTACATCGGCTGCGGCGAACGCGGAAATGAGATGACGGACGTTCTGAACGAGTTCCCGGAGCTGCAGGATCCGAAGACCGGCGAATCGCTCATGAAGCGCACGATCCTCATCGCGAACACCTCCGACATGCCGGTCGCGGCCCGCGAGGCTTCGATCTACACAGGCATCACGATGGCGGAGTATTTCCGCGACATGGGCTTCTCGGTCGCGCTGATGGCGGACTCGACCTCCCGCTGGGCGGAGGCGCTCCGCGAGATGTCCGGACGTCTGGAAGAGATGCCCG
>CACXDR010000010.1 GCA_902766415.1 uncultured Lachnospiraceae bacterium | reverse complement strand
GAGGGACCCAAGTGTATCTGAGATCGATCGAAGTGCAGGGATTCAAATCCTTCGCGCATAAGACGACATTTGAATTTCATAACGGGATCACCGCCATCGTCGGACCGAACGGAAGCGGCAAGAGCAACGTCGCGGACGCGGTACGCTGGGTGCTCGGGGAACAGAGCGCCAAGCAGCTCCGCGGCGGAAGCATGCAGGACGTCATTTTTGCCGGGACCGAGATCCGCAGGATGCAGAGTTTCGCACAGGTCTCGATCACGCTGGACAACAGCGACCGCGCCCTGCGCGTCGACTATGCGGAAGTGACGGTGACGCGGCGGCTCTTCCGGTCCGGCGAGAGCGAATACCTTCTGAACGGGTCGAACGTCCGGCTGCGGGATATCCAGGAGCTGTTCTACGACACCGGGATCGGCAAGGAAGGCTATTCCATCATCGGCCAGGGGCGGATCGACCGCCTGATCAGCGGGAAGCCCGAGGAGCGGCGGGAACTCTTTGACGAGGCCGCCGGGATCGTCAAATACAAGCGGCGGAAAATGATCGCGCTGCGGAAACTCGAGGACGAGCAGGCAAATCTCGTACGCGTTGCCGATATCCTGAAAGAGGTCTCGGCGCGCGTGGAGCCGCTTCGCATGCAGAGCGAGAAGGCGAAGGTCTATCTGGACTACAGGCGGGACCTTCGTACCTACGACGTCAATTACTTCCTGATCGAGACCGGCCGCGCGGGCGACAAACTTGCGGAAGTGGAAGGAAAGATCGCGGCCGCGCAGGCCGAGACTGCCGAAAAACAGGAAGCCTTCGAAAAAACAAAGGAAGAATACGACCGCATCGAGGAGATGCTCGAGACGGTCGAGAAAAAGACGGAGAGCCTTCGCAGAAGCGCGGAGGATAACCGTCTTGCGCTCGAGAGCGTACGCGGAAAGCTCGCGCTCTGCCGCGAACAGAAGAACGCGCAGGAAGCCGAGATGCAAAGGACGCAGGACCGGAGCAGGAATCTGCGCGGCGAGATCGAAAAGCGGGAAGAGAGCGCGCGTAAGACCGCCGAGGACAGGAAAAGCGCGGAGGAGGAACTGCGCGGCATCCGGAAGGACCGGGAGGCAAGGGAACTGTCGCTGTCCATCCTGGACGATACGCTCGCAAAACGAGCCGGCAAGGCGGAAGAGGCCCGTGCCGAGATCATTTCCATCCTGAACGGCCGCGTCGGCACAAAGGGCCGGCAGCAGCGGTACGACGCGCTCCGCGAACAGATCGAGATCCGCTCGGAAGAAATCGAAAAACGCCGGTCCGCCCTTGCGGAGGAGAGGAAAGCTGCGGAGGCGGAAAAAGCGAAAGCTAACGCGTCTCTCCGGGAGATCGCGTCCGGGATCCGGAGCGCGGAAGGCACGCTTGCCTACGCGGAACGGGAGAGCGAGGAATGCCGCCAGTCCGAAGAAAGGGACGCTTCGCTGCTGGAAGAGAAGACACAGGCATATATGCGCGAGCATTCCCGTCTGGAAGCGCTGCGCAACCTTACGGAGCGGTATGAAGGCTACGGCGGCGCGATCCAGGCCGTCATGGCGAGAAAACCGCGCACCGCCGGCCTGCTCGGCGTGGTCGCGGATCTCATTTCCACGGATAAGAAGTACGAGACGGCGATCGAAACGGCACTCGGCGGCAGTATCCGGAACGTCGTGACGGACGACCAGGACACCGCCCAGGAGATGATCGAATATCTGAAGGAGAACCGTCTGGGACGTGTTACCTTCCTGCCGTACGACCATATCACCGTCCGCGGAAAGATCGCCGACGAGCGCGCGCTTACGGAAAAAGGCGTGCTGGGGCGCGGAAGCGATCTGGTGCGCGTCGATGAAAAATACGCCAAGCTTCCGGAATACCTGCTCGGACGCACGATCGTCGTCGACAGCATGGAAAACGCGATCCGTATCGCGAACCGTTATCATCAGAGCCTGTACCTCGTCACGCTCGAGGGCGAATCGCTGAATCCGGGCGGATCCATGACGGGCGGCGCTTTCCGGAACCGGGAAATGCTGCTCTCGCGGCGCCGCGATATCGAAGAATACGAGAAGAACGAGAAGAGACTCCTTGCGGAAAAAGAAGCGGTCCGGGAGCGGATCGCCGAAACGCGCGGGAGACTGGAATCGCTTAGGGGGGCGGCCGAAGGCGCGAGGGCGAAACTGCAGGAGCTGCAGGTGAAGAAAAGCGCCGGAGAGCTTACCATAACCCAGAAGGACGAAGAACTCGCGAAGATCGAAGAGACCGGAAAACTCCTCCTGCACGAGATGGAAGAGATCCGCCGGCAGGGCGCGGATATCACCGAG
>CACXDR010000009.1 GCA_902766415.1 uncultured Lachnospiraceae bacterium | reverse complement strand
GTGCCGGGGCGGGTGCCGGTGCCGGAGCGGGTGCCGGTGCCGGAGCGGGTGCCGGTGCTGCGACCGGAGCCGGAGCCGCGTAGACCGGTGCTGCCGGGATGGTTACGACCGGTGCTGCCTGTGCTGCTGCGGTGATGCCCTCTTCAACCTGAACAACATAAGTCTGGCCATTGACTGTGATGGTATAGTTCTTCATTTTTTGATCCTCCTGGATAATATTCTGGAATGCCTGTATTCTTTTGTTCCTGATGTACCTTGGTTTATGTACCTTGGCCTGTGTACCGTGGTGTATGTACTGTGACCAGAGTACCTTGATCCTTTAATATCTGATCCTGCTTAAGCCGCCCGTCTTTCTGTCAGCGTGCGGAGCGTCCCACGCGCCTGATGGAGCGGACGATCAGTCCGTCCGGGCCCTCGTCCGGACCCTGTGCCGCCTGGATCGCTGCCGTGATCACCGCGACGAGCTGCGGGTCGATGCCGCCCTCGTATGCCGCGACTGCAGCAGCGAGGACCGCGATGAGCTGCGGATCCATGCCTGCAGCGGGTGCTGCCTCTTCGACCTTCTCTTCCTTCGGTCCTTCGATGCACCTGACCGTCACGCCCTCGGGAACGACGGCCGCGCGGATGGCGTCCGCGGTGACCTTCTTGGAAGCGTTCTTCATGACTGCCGGGAGCTTCTTCGCTGCCGCGACCTTCCTCTGGTACGCTTCCTCTTCCTTCCTGATCTCCTCACGCTCATTCGCCCATCTGTTGATGAAAATAAAGCGGCTGATGATAAAGGCGATAAAGATCAGGACCAGGAAAACGGTGCCCATGCCGACGACGAGGTTGAACGCAGCGTCCTTCAGCTTCTCATTCAGCGTCTGGACCTTGTCGAAGGTAAGTCCCTTCAGCTGGCCGGTGCTGCTGTCGAACGTGATCGAAACGTTCGCCTGGCGCTGTTCGCAGTTGATCACCATCCCGGCGATGAATTCCTTCCCGGATTCCGTGACCTTAACGGACTCCGTGGAAACATAACCGCCGATCTCCTTCTTCAGCTCCTTCCAGCTGATCAGACCGTTGGCAACGTCGCTGAGCCCGCCTGCCTCGAACTGGTAGATATACTGTTCAAGCGTGGGGTCGTCGAAGCCGACGATCGCCTGCACGTTCTGCTCTGCCAGATTCTGGACCGCGGCAAGATCCGCCGCAGTCGCCGCCGCGTAGGAAGCGCGCGGGACGAGGAACCCGAAGGACAGGATGAGCAGCAGGCTCAGAATGATCTTCTTCATTTTCTGCTTCATGCCTGCACCTCACTTAAACCGTTCCGTGTTTCTTTGCGGGAAGGTCCTCCCTCTTGGTGAAGAGCATCTCAAAAGCGGCGATGACCCTCTTTCTGGTCACGGAAGCCTCGATGATGTCATCGACATAACCGCGCTTTGCCGCGCTGAGCGCGCTCGACTGGAGCGCCGTGTACTCTTCGGTCTTTTCCCTGTAAAGCTCAGCCTTGTTCTCAGCCTTTTCGAGCTCTTCCGCGTACATGACCTTGACCGCGTTGCCCGCCTCGATGAGGGCGATGGACGCCTCCGGCCATGCGAACACGACGTCCGCGCCGACAGCCTTGGAGCCGAAAATGTTGTAGGCGGTGCCGTAGGCCGGCCCGGTCACGACGGTGACCTTCGGGACAGTAGCCTCCGCGTACGCCGCGGTGAGCTCGGCTGCCTTCTTCGCGAGATACAGCTCCGTGTTCTGCGTCTTCTTGAAGCCCTTCACGTTGACGACGGTCAGGACCGGGATGTTAAAGGCGTCGCAGAAACGGACGAACTTCGCTGCCTTCCCGATGCCCTTGAAGCAGGCTTCGTCTCCCGCGTTTGCGACTGCGCCGACAGTGTTCCCGTTCATGCGGATGAACGCGGTGATGACGTTCGCGCCGCACTCCGCGCCCGGCTCAAGGTAGAAGCCGTCGTCGGAGACCGCCTTGAGGAGCGATGCCGCGTCCGCGGACTCCTCCGCGGTGATCAGGCGGTTCAGGTCGTCTTCGCAGTCGTCGTAGGACATGTCGTCCTCGTTGTTCGCCGGAAGAATGTCAACAAGCGTGCGGATCTTCTTAAAGATCTCCTCCTCTGTGCCGGTGAAATCGGCAAGCCCGCTCTGCTCGCTCTGGAATGCCGCGGATGCGGTATCCAGGCTGCTCTCGGTATTGCCTGCCACTGCGTTGGGGGAGTGGATGAAAAGCTTTGCGCTGTCCTTCTCCATCAGGGTGAAATCAGCAAGCGCAGCACTGACTGCCATGCCGCCGCCGCAGGTCCCGAACACTGCCTGGATCTGGGGAACCATACCGCTCGCAATTGCCTGGCAGCGGTAAAGCTCTCCGAACGCGTTCAGCGCGTCCGTCGCCTCCTGGAGACGCAGTCCGGAGCAGTCGATCAGGCCGATGATGGGCGCTCCCATCTTCACTGCCTGCTCATACAGACGGGCGATCTTCTTCGCGTGCATCTCGCCGACTGAACCGCCGAGGACAGCCGGGTCCTGACTATAGACATAGACCAGCTTGTCTTCAATGGTTCCGTAGCCGGTCACGACGCCGTCTGCCGGTGTAGCCTGATCCGCCAGATTGAAGTCGGTGCTCCGTGCCGTTACGTAGGCTCCGAGTTCCACAAAACTGCTCTTGTCAAGCAGCTCGCGGATCCTCTTTGCCGCCGTTGAATCATTTGAATGACTCATGTTGCAACCTCCGTTATTGTTATTTACATACAGATACAAATAACATTGTACCTTTTCGGGGGGTGAAAAACAACAGTTTTTCCGTGCCCGGAAGTATATCGTTTTTCTTCTTAATCTAAAGGACGGACCTTATACCGCGCCGGGCTGTCCGGACATTTCTTGTCCCACGATTCGGAAAAACGCTTCCGCGTTTTTCCTTATGACAGAACCGTTATGAAGCACGGCCTTCCTCCGGACATGCTCGCTTGTCTTCCTCCGGACACGCTCGCCTGCCCTCCTCCGGCCTTTGCTTCATAACAGAAGCCCCGGCATACGCCGGGGCTTCTGGACACTTCGTGTCCGACGACTCAAAAAACGCTTCCGCGTTTTTTCCTTGTTAATTATTGATCAGCTTGTCTTCTTCGTTGTTCCAGCTGTAGAGCTTGCGGATCTCGGAGCCGACCTTCTCGGACATATGCTCCGCTGCCTTTCTGCGCATCGCCTTGAAGTGCGCCTGGCGGCCGGACGGGCTCATGTCAAGCAGGAATTCCTTCGCGAAGGTGCCGTCCTGGATGTCGGCAAGGATCTTCTTCATGGTCTTTCTGG
>CACXDR010000008.1 GCA_902766415.1 uncultured Lachnospiraceae bacterium | reverse complement strand
TAATGGCTACAAATTTACAAGGCTCCTCCCACCGCCCAAGGGCAGTGGGTTTCCGCCTACGAAACCGAAAGGATTTTATTTATGAAAGAATAAATCCCCGGCGCCATTGCCTGTGTACTGCGGCAATGGCGCCGGAGTCTGTTAATGCTGGTTCTGGTTCCGCCAGCCGGACTGCTTCATCTCGTCCCTTGCGCGCCTGGCGGCGCGGATGCGGCGCTGCTCGGCCGCCTGTTCGCCCTGCTCCGCGTCCGGGGCCTTGGCCTCCTGCTCTAAGTAAGTCTTGAAGAGCTTCCGGAAGGAGGTATCCTTAACCTTCTCTGCCTGCGCCTGTTCGACGTCCCGGACTCCGATCTGCATGCCGTACAGATCCGCCAGCTGCCAGAGGATCTCCCTGCCGGAGGCCAGTCTGGCCGTGCCGGCGGACTTCTTCACTTTGTCGATCGTCCTGCTGTCGTTCTTTGTGGCGTGGTCTACATAGGTGGTCATCTTCCCGTGGAGTTCCTTGCCCAGCCTCTCAATCTCCTTCCTGGAGCCGTCAAGGATCCGGTCACGCAGGTTTATATATGTCTCCGGGCTGATCGGTTCCTTGTCCGTGCAGAAGGCCTTGTCGTAGAGCTCGCGGATCTGCCTGTCCACGGCGTTCAGTGCGGACACGTAATCGTCCAGCGCCTTCTTCGCTTCCCTGTAAACCGGCGTATCCTCGGAGTAGAACCTTCCGCTCTTCTTCGTCGCGAACATCTCCGCCAGCTCCAGCGTCGTTTCCTGCGACTTGAAGAACTTCTTATCGTCTTCCCGGAGCCTCTCCAGCATCCCCACCCGCTTCAGGCCGTTAAGCTTGACCGTGGACGTCCTGAAACGCGGCTCTTTTGAGGGATCCGTGCTGTCGACAGCCTGTTTGAACGCGATCCTTGAGCCCTCGCGGGAGAGGGCGAAGACGACCGCAGCCTTCCTGTACCGGTCGGCCTGCTTCTCCATGCCGGGCTGGTCCAGGTGCTTCTCCTTGATGATGCTCTCCGCGTGCTCCGGCAGATGTTTGCTTTTATTGTTGAGACTGTCCAGGCAGTTGGTGACGGAGAAGGAGCCCGCGACGGTGCGGTCCGTGATCCCCAGCTTGCCGTAGAGCGCCTCCTGGTGGTCAATAAGCGGCTTGAAGGTCTTGTCGAAGTACTGCTCGGCTTCGGTTAACTGCTCCTCCGTAAGATCCGCAAGCGAGAACTTCCCGTTCTCGAATTTCTTCAGCTGATCAGGCGCCGTCATGGACAGCCGGAACACACTGTTATGGGCATCGCTCTTGATCGAAGCAAGGATGTCGTCCACCGCAATGCGGGAATCGAACGCTGCCTGAACGTCGGCCTTTTTCTCCGGGTCCTTTATAAGATCGATAACCCGGCGCTCCGCTTCCCTGCTCTCCGCCGCCCGGTTTCGCTTCTTCTCCTCATCCGCCTCCCGGCCTGCGCGGTCCGCCTCGATGCCGGCATTCAGGTCCCTGCCCAGCGGAACGGCGACGATAGGCTCCGTTGCCTTTTCGGCAGCCGGCAGTCCTGCAGCCTGCAGGACCCGGTCAGCGATTCCCTTCTTGGCGCTGCGGTTAACCTTGTCCTCCTCGGCCCTCTTCCGCTGCGAGTTATGGATGGTGTTCAGCTCGCCGACCGTATGGAAGAAATTGCCGCTTCTGGACAGGTCCTCGAACTTGTAGCTGCTCCACTCCTCCGGGGGGACGACGCGCAGGAAGCCGTCATCCAGCCTGCCCGGTTCGGCGTCCGCGTAGTGGTCGAGGCCTTCCGTGATCTTGTCCTGCAGAGCTTTCGTGCGCTTCCAGGTGTAGTCGATGGCCTTCTCCGAGACACCGTAGCCGCGGAGGGCGACCCGGAGGGCATTCTCGTCGAGGAGCATGATGTATGCGGCGGCTTCCGTACCGATTACCCTCATCTTGTCGGGCGCGACAGTCCAGAAGCTCTGCACCTTGTCCGGAATATCGTCTTCCGGGAAGGACAGGTCGTTGTCAATGCCGGAGAGGCCTGCAAGCTTGAGTTCGCCGTCCTGCTCCTCGAACCGGACGAAGAAGTTGCCGTAGTGCCGGTCGATATTTCCGCAGATGAAATCGAAGGCCTGCATCGCGGCGATGTCCTTGAAGACGCCGGGATTATTGCGCACTTCGCTGTTCATGTCGCGGATCGGGTTTTCATCGGAAACATTGCCCATCTCATACCCGGTCGCCTTCTCCATGAAGGTGCCGGAGATGGCCTTCCCGTTGGAATAGACGATCATCGGCTTCGACGGCGCGAGCAGGTGGGAGTGGCCCAGCATGCCGTAAACCGCGGACATGGCGGAATTGCGCTTGTCCACGTTCACGCCGGGCCGGCACTTCATCCGGCTTTCCTCTCCTACATAGGATTCGTAGGAATTAAGGAAGGAGACGCAGCTGTTCCCGAACTCCGTCATCGCCCTGACAAAAGCGGGGTCATTGCCAAAGCGCTCGGCGTCCTCAGGCCTTAAGTACTTTTTGTAGCCTCTCGCCAGCAGATCGTGAAGCTCCTGGTCGCTGCAGTCGTCAACCCCCTTGAGCTCGAGCCCGACCTCCTTCTCGATGAGGTCCGTTCCTCCCAGATTCTTCATCTCAACGATCTCTTCGGCGCTGTAGTTCTTGATATTTCCGAAGAGGTCCTTAAGCGAGGGGTATTTCTCGGCAAACCGGTCCAGGGTATCGTGGAAGGGCTCCATACTGAGCGTGGTGCTCCTCGTGAAGAAGCCTTCCCTGCGCACGCCGTTTTCATCGACCACGGTCATGGGAACGCGCTCGCTCATCGCGCCGCTTCTTACCGCGAACGGCTGGTTCCCGGTGTCGACCACAAGGGAGCGGCCCTCGACGAGGATCTGGTCGAGGCTCCTGCCCTTCGCTCCCAGGGCGACGTCCAGGGCGGCGTAGTCGAGGGACATAATCCCGGAGAGCTCTCCGGCGAGATTCCTGGCTGCCGGCCAGATACCGGTGTCCTGGGTGCTGCCGGCGACGGTCTCCAGCGCAGCGAGCGTGCTGCGGTAGAGCTCCCGGATCGCGGGGAGATCCTCCTCGGGAACAGGCGGAAGCTTGCCGTTCTCATCCTCCTTGAAATACTTTGCAGTCCCATCCGCGAGGCGCTTCATGCGCTCCATGGCGGTGCGGATTGGCTCCAGCTCATCGCCGGCGTTCTGCCCTCCGAGCAGCTTCTCCAGATCGCTGACAAGTTTTCCGTATTTTTCCTTAAAACTCATGCACTTGCTCCTTCTCAGGGATCATTTTGATCCGGTTTTCTCTCCGGGGCGCCCACTCTTCCGGCGGAAAACTCCGAATTACTGAATACACTTAGTATACTATGCATTCCTGCGAAAGAAGAAGCGGAAAGGAACCCGCAGTCAGATCACCGGCATCTCCGTCATCCTGAGCTTCGC
>CACXDR010000007.1 GCA_902766415.1 uncultured Lachnospiraceae bacterium | reverse complement strand
TTCACGCGGGAACCTTGAGGAGGCGGATGTTACCGTCCGGAACAAGGATGAGCTGGGAGAGCTGGTGGATGCCTTCGCCCAGATGAAACGGGCGACCAGGGACAACATCAAGACGCTTCAGGAAAACCAGCGCCTTTCCGAGCAGCTTCATAAGGAGGCCATGGAAAGGGCTGAGATGGAAAAACGTCTCGAGGCTGCCAGAATGGACCTGCTGCAGAGCCAGATCAAGCCCCATTTCCTTTTCAATACCCTCAATTCGATCTCAGGCATGGCGGAGCTTGAGGGGGCAGAAACGACAGACCGTATGATCCGTTCTCTTTCCCATCTGTTCCGGTATAATCTTCACACGTCGGACCAGTTCGTATCCCTGTCCCAGGAGCTGGATGTATCCGAGGACTACCTGTACCTTCAGAAGATGCGCTTTGGCGACCGTATCCAGTACGAACTGATCCCGGAGCGCAGGGCGCTTGATGAAGACCTGGTCCATGCCACAGTACCTGTATTTTTACTGCAGCCTCTTATTGAAAACGCCGTGATCCACGGCATCTCCAGGATGGAGCAGGGAGGCAGGATCGTGGTCCGGATCTTCCGGGAGGACAGCATTCTCAGGATCCGGATAGAGGATACCGGCAAAGGGATGTCGGAAAGCGCGCTGCAGGATATTCAGGATAAACTGAACGGCCTGCCGTCCGACGCCCATATCGGGATCGGACTGGGAAACCTCTTCCAGCGGCTGAATTCGCTCTACGCCGCGCAGCTTAAGGAGCGCTCCCCAAATGAGTCTGTCATGCAGATCCGCAGCGCCCCCGGAAAAGGCACCACTATCGCTCTTAGTATTCCCCTGCCGCTCTCCGTACAGGACAGCTTCGGAGCCGGCAGACCGTAAAAAACGAGGGTACCCATATGCTGAAGATAATGATCGCGGACGATGAGGTCATTGAACGCACCGTCCTTGAAAGAAAGCTGAAGAAATACTACGGTGACAGCTGCATGATCCTGGCTGCCAGGAACGGCCGGGAAGCACTGGAGCTCTACGCAGAGCATCATCCCCGCATCGTGATCCTGGATATCGAGATGCCCGGCGTGAACGGGCTCGAGGCGGCAAAGGAGATCCGGAAGGCAGACCGCTCCTGCTCTATTATTTTTCTGACTGCCTTCGATGAGTTTTCCTATGCAAAGGCAGCTATCTCCGTCCATGCGCTGGACTATCTTCTCAAGCCCTGCGATGAGCAGGAGCTGATCAGCGCCGTGGATGAAGCCATCCGCTTAAGCCAGGGCCTGCCGGCTCCGGCAGCGGCTCCTTCCGCCGATCCCGGGCACCTTTCTTCCTCTTCCCCGCCCCCTGCCTCCGGGAAGGCGGACGGCGTCCCTGAGCCGGAAAACCGCGAGGCGGAGATCCTCTCCTATATAGAGCGCAAATATATGAAGGACCTCTCCGTACAGGAGATCGCCGGATATTTCGGCTATTCCGAAGCCTACTTCTGCAAGCTGTTCAAGCAGCATTTCGGGCACAGCTTTGTCACCTATCTGACGGATTTCCGGATGAAAAAGGCCGAGGACCTGATGCGTACCAGCCGGCTCAGCATTAAAGAGATCGGCCGGACCGTCGGATACCCGGATCCCAACTACTTTACCAAGGTGTTCCGGCGCGTAAGGGGCGTCAGCCCATCGGAATACCGCGGCTCAGAGGGATCCGGCACTTCAAACGGAGGATGACCATGAATCACCGCAGATCTTTGGCCGCCGTGTGCGCACTGGGGCTCCTGTGCCTGTCCCTCGGCGGGTGCTCTCACGGGACAGCCAGTGAATCGCCGCCGGATCCGGAAAAGCCGCTGCTTCTCACAAATGAGACGGCCGTCGTTTATGATACGGTCCCGGAATATGTGTTCACATACGCAGAGAACCAGACGGAAGATTTTCCGACGACACAGGGAGCTTACCGTTTCGCGCAGCTGATCAACGAGCGTACACAGGGCCGGATCCAGGTCCGGGTATATGCCGGTGCGCAGCTTGGCGACGAAAACTCCACGCTGGAGCAGCTTCGTTTCGGGGGGATCGATTTTGTCCGCTGCTCCCTGCCGACACTGACCCCCTACAGCCGTCTGTCCATGGTCCTGATGCTGCCCTATCTGTATAACGGAGCGGATCATATGTGGGCCGTCCTGGACGGGGAGATCGGTAAAGAAGTGGCTTCCTCATTTGAAAACACCGGCATCATCCCCCTCTCGTGGTATGATGCCGGCGTCCGCAGCTTTTATTTTACCAATCCGGTCCGCTCTCTGGAAGAGATGAAAGGGCTGGTCATACGTGTGCAGCCGAATGAAATGATGGAAGACATGGTACGGCTCCTCGGCGCGACCCCTCTTCCGGTCAGCTATGAAAATGTCTACTCGGCGATCCACCGGGGAGATGCCGACGGGGCGGAGAACAACTGGTCCTCCTACGACACCATGCGGCATAACGAGGTCGCCCCGTACTATCTGCTGGACGAACATATGCGCCTGCCGGAAATGCAGATGATCTCCGCCGTCACCTGGGCCCAGCTTTCAGAAGAAGACAGAACTGCGGTCAGAGAGTGCGCACAGCTCTCCGCGGAATACGAGCGCATGCTCTGGAACACGCGCGAAGAAGCGGCGCGGGCGCGTGACCTGGAGGCAGGAAGCGTTGAGATCGCCCTCCCGGAAAAAGAAAAACAGAGGTTCCGCGATGCCGTGGAACCTCTGTACAGGAAGTACTGCGAAGATCATATGGATATCGTCAGGCAGATCCGGGAGCTTGGGGCGGACAGCCCTAAGTAAGGACCCCGGCACTGCGCAGCTGTCCGGTGATAAATGACCAGGCTGCTGTTTTCTCTTCCGCAGTGCCCAGAGCCCGGTTCGGGATCAGGTAAGCATGCGCCTGGTCCGGGACGATCACCAGCATGCTCTTTCGAAGCATGACCATGCCTCCGCCCTGTTTGTCCGGAATAAAATCCTTCCAGGAGATCCGCTGCCGGTGCTGCCGGACGCGGATCTCCATTCCTTTTCCGTCAAAGGACAGCGTCGTATCCACCTTGATCGCCTGCGCGTCCCTGATCGAAACAAAATAGACCAGCAAAGGCTGAAATACGGGAAACAGGAGAAGGAACAGTATCAGCAGCGCTTTCCCGAGTCCGTTGGTCGCGTTCCACTTACTGAACATCAGCGCAAGGATGGAAGCCGTGAAAACGACGCTGACCAGCCCTGTCCAGTTCCTGTAATAGTTTTCCATTCTGAACAGCCAGTAGTCCTCCGGCGTGTTCCTGTAGGTGTACTCGTATTTCATTTATGCCTCGGTATCGTATTACCTTCCGTAGCCGGTCGCCCACGGGATCGCCAGGGAGATCGCGGGGATAAAGGTGATCAGGATCAGCGCTATGATCATGAACAGATAGAAGGGCAGCATTTCCTTGACGACCTTCTCCATCGGCCTCTTGGCGATACCGGATCCGATAAACAGGACCGCGCCGACAGGCGGTGTCAGAAGGCCGATGCCGCAGTTAAGCACCAGCATGATGCCGTACTGGACGGGATCGATCCCGATCGAAGTCGCGATAGGCAGAAGGATCGGCGTCGTGATCAGGATGATCGGCGCCATATCCATGATCATGCCCAGGAACAGCAGGATCAGGTTCAGCAGCAGGGCGATCACATACGGGTTGTCGGACACGCCCTGGATCAGGTTGGCGGCCAGTGTCGGAACGTGGAGCGTGGTCAGGCAGTATCCGAACGCGTTCGAGGTCGCGATCAGGATCAGGACGATGGACAGCGTATCCACGCACTGGTCCAGCGCCTTCCAGACGCCCTTCCATGTCAGTCCCTTATAAACATAGACAGAGACAAGCAGGGAATAGATGACTGCGATCGCGGCCGATTCCGTTGCCGTGAACACACCGGCGCAGACGCCGACAACGACGATGAGGATCGCGGACAGTGCCCAGATGGAGGTCGAAAACTCCTTTCCGAGCCTTGCGAGGTTGAAGGGTTCTCCCTTCGGATAATTCCTCTTTTTGGAGAGGATATAGGACAGGACCATAAGGGACCCTGCCAGGACCGCTCCCGGCAGATATCCGGCCAGGAACAGGCTTCCTACGGAGATCCCGCCTGCGGTCGTCGCGTAAATGACCATGTTGTGGGACGGCGGGACCAGCATACCCTCCACGGAGGAAGAGATCGTAACAGCCGTGGCAAAGTCCACGTCATATCCCCTGTCGACCATCATGGGGATCTCAAGGGATCCGAGAGAAGCCGTATCCGCAGATGCGGAACCGGAGATGCCGCCGAAGAAATAGGACGCGACGATGTTGACCATTGCAAGGCCGCCGGTCATCCAGCCCACGCACGCGTCCGCGAGGTCCAGCAGCTTTCCGGAGATGCCGCCGGAGCCCATGAGCACGCCCATGGTGATGAAGAACGGGACTGCCATCAGGGAGAAGGAGCTGATGCCCTTGACCATCTGCTGGCAGAGAGTCGCAAGTGAAAGTCCCTGATATCCCAGGCAGAGGAGCGTCGAGACCGCAACGGAATAGGCGATCGGGAAGCGCAGCACGACCATGATCAGAAACGAAGCAAGCAGTATAGCGATCGCGGTAGAATTGACAGCCATCACTCTTCCTCCTTTCTGCCTGAAAATCTCTCGAGATCGATGACGATGCGTTCGAGCTCAAAGAAGATCATGGCAAGACCGGCCAGCGGGATCGGGAAATACTGCCAGAACTTGGAGAGCCAGGGCATGGAAATATAGGTTCCCTTTGCGCCGATACCGCTCGCGTACTGCCATCCGATGACCAGCATGACGATCGCAAGGCCAAGGACCGCAAGATCCGCAAGCAGATCCAGTGCCACGACCAGTTTTTCAGGAAGGAAGCGGTCAAAAGCAGTCATGCGGATGTGCGCGTTCTTTTTGATCGCCAGCGCCGCGGAAAGCACGGCCATGTAAGACATCAGCGTCAGGATCAGCTCCTCGCCCCAGTTCGGGGCAGGGATCACCCTGATGTAACGGGCAAGCACGATCCAGCTGGTGATCAGGATATCCGCCACCAGGAGGAGCTTGCAGATCAGCATGAATACCGAATACACAAACTCATACAGCGGCTCGATTTTTTTCAGCTGCAGAAATATATCCGACATAAGTTACCCCCTTGGAAAAAAGTGCTCCGGACCCGGCCGGAGCACTTTACGATCAGCCTTGTGACAGATTACTTTGCAAGATCAAGGAGCTGCTGATATGTATCCGCAAGCTCGCCGGCCGCGTACTCATCCGCGATCGGCTTGCAGGCTGCCTGCCAGTCGGTCTTGTCTTCGATCTCGATGACGTTGATCCCCTGCGCCTTAAGCTCTTCAAGGACCTCGTTCTCTCTCTTCTCGGAGACCTCACGGCAATGCTCGGAAGCTGCCTTACCAGCCTCCATGATGATGTTCTGCTGCTCTTCGGTCAGCTTGTCCCATGCTGCGTCGGAAATGATGGTCATCATGGCGCCCAGGGTGTGGCCGTCCATGGTCAGGTTCGGGCCGACCTCCTGGAAGCTGTTTCCTGCGTAGTTGACGGTCGGCTGCTCAGCGCCGTCGATCGTGCCGTTCTGCATGGAAGCGTAGATCTCGCTCATGGAAACCGGAGACGGAGTCGCGCCAAGGTTCTGGACCATCGCGGTCATGATCGGGTCATTGGAGACACGGATCTTCATGCCCTTCATGTCTGCCGGAGAGGTGATCGGCTTGGACTCGACGGTGAAGAAGTGGCGGAAGCCCTCCTCGCCGT
>CACXDR010000006.1 GCA_902766415.1 uncultured Lachnospiraceae bacterium | reverse complement strand
GCTCCCGAAGGTACCGGTATCATCGCGGGCGGCCCGGTCCGTGCGGTGGTCGAGCTTGCAGGCATCAAGAACATCCGTACCAAGTCCCTTGGCTCCAACAACAAGACCAATGTCGTTCTCGCGACGCTTGCCGGCCTGACCGCTATCCACACACCGGAAGAGATCGCGAAGAGACGCGGCAAGTCTGTCGAAGAGATCACAGACTGAGAAGGAGGACACTCAAATGGCTAAGAAACTGAACATCACTCTGGTCAAGTCCCCGATCGGCGCGATCCCGAAGCAGAGAGCTACCGTTGAGGCACTTGGGCTTGGCAAGATGCATAAGACTGTTACCATGCCGGACAACAACGCCGTGAGAGGCATGATCTGGCACGTAAGACATCTTGTCAAGGTTGAAGAAGTCGAAGAGTAATTCATAAATTAATGGAGGTACAGTCATGGATTTATCTAATCTGAGACCGGCTGAAGGTTCCGTCCATTCCGATAATTTCAGGCGCGGGCGCGGACACGGTTCAGGCAACGGTAAGACTGCCGGCAAGGGCCACAAGGGCCAGAAGGCACGCTCCGGTGCTCCGAGACCGGGATTTGAAGGCGGCCAGATGCCGTTATACAGACGCCTTCCGAAGAGAGGCTTCAAGAACCGCAACACGAAGGACATCGTTGCGATCAACGTCGGCTGGCTTGAGAGACTGGCAGACGGCAGCGAGGTCACCGCGGAGAGCCTTGTCGAGGCGGGTGTCATCCGTCATGCGCGTGACGGCGTCAAGATCATTGGCGGCGGCGAGCTGACCAAAAAGCTGAATGTCAAGGTCAAGGCGTTCAGCGAGAGCGCAAAGGCAAAGATCGAGGCTGTCGGCGGAACCTGCGAGGTAATCTGAAATGCTAAAGAGTCTCCAAAACGCACTGAAGATCAAGGAAGTAAGGGACAGGATCCTTTATACCTTGGCGATGCTTCTGGTCATAAGGTTCGGCAGCAACCTGCCGATCCCCGGCGTTAACACGGAGTACCTTAAAAACTTTTTCGAACAGCAGCGGCAGGCGACCGGTGACGCGTTCGGTTTCTTCAGCGCGATCACCGGCGGCTCCTTTGAGCAGATGAGCGTGCTTGCGCTCAGCATTACGCCTTACATTACATCATCCATTATCATGGAACTGATGACGATCGCGATCCCGAAGCTGGAGGAGCTCCAGAAGGAGGGAGAGGACGGAAGAAGGAAGATGATCGGCTACACCCGTTATCTGACCGTCGTCCTCGCGCTCGTCGAATCCATCGCCATGGCGGTCGGATTCGGAAGCCAGGGACTTCTCTACAAGTTCGGGCCGAAGAGCATTATCGTCGCGGTCGCGGCCATGACAGCCGGCAGCGCCTTCCTCATGTGGATCGGCGAGCGGATCACGGAGCATGGTGTCGGGAACGGTATTTCCATCGTCCTTCTCATCAACATCCTTTCGTCCCTCCCGAACAACCTTTCCACCCTGGCGGAGCGCTTTATCATCAACAGCAAGTCCGTTGCGACTGCGGTCGTTGCTGCCCTGATCATTGTCGCATGCATCCTGCTCATGACAGTCTTTGTCATTCTGCTTTGCGATGCGGAGCGTCACATCCCGGTGCAGTATACCGCTAAGGTACAGGGACGCCGTATGATGGGCGGCGCGCAGACTTCCGAGATCCCGCTGAAGGTCAACACCGCAGGCGTCATCCCGGTCATCTTCGCAAGCTCCATCATGTCTTTCCCGGTCGTGATCTCGCAGTTCTTCTCGATCGATTACACCTCGATCCCGGGAAGGATCCTGATGACCCTGAATTCGTCGAACTGGTTCAAGCCGGACCGCCCGGTCTACTCGATCGGCATGGTCATCTACATCGTACTGATCATCCTCTTCGCGTACTTCTACACCTCGATCACCTTCAACCCGCTCGAGGTCGCGAACAACATGAAGAAGGCCGGCGGCTTCATCCCGGGCATCCGTCCGGGCAAGCCCACCAGCGACTATCTGACGAGGATCCTGAACTACATCATTTTCCTCGGTGCGACGGGCCTTACGATCGTGGCGATCGTCCCGATCATCATTTCGGGCCTGTTCAACATCGGAAACCTTTCCTTCACCGGCAACTCGCTGATCATCATCTGCGGCGTCATTCTTGAGACGCTGAAGTCGATCGAGTCGAGCATGCTCGTAAGGAACTACAAGGGTTTCTTAGGCAACTGATCCACGAAGACAAACACCCGATTCCGCCTTGCCTTAAGCAGGCGGAAGAGGGGTTTTCCAATGAAACAGACACTGAACGGAGGAGGGAAGCTATGAAGATCGTTATGCTCGGTGCCCCTGGTGCCGGAAAAGGAACACAGGCAAAGAGAATTGCTGAAGCGTACGGGATCCCGCACATTTCAACAGGTGATATCTTCCGCGCGAACATCAAAGCCGGAACTGAGCTCGGGAAGCTTGCAAAATCCTACATGGACCAGGGCGGTCTTGTGCCGGATGAAGTGACGATCGGCATGCTCATGGACAGGATCCATGAGGCGGACTGCGAAAAGGGCTATGTCCTCGACGGCTTCCCCCGCACCATCCCGCAGGCGGAGAGCCTCACGAAGGCTCTTGCGGCTGAAGGGAACAGGATCGACGCTGCTGTGGATATCGACGTCCCGGACGAGAACATCATCGCCCGCATGAGCGGACGCCGGATCTGCCCGAACTGCGGCGCTTCCTACCACATCGTCTATCACGCGCCGAAGCAGGAAGGCATCTGCGATGACTGCGGAAAGCCGGTCGCGCAGAGAGACGATGACAAGCCGGAGACGGTTAAGAAGAGACTGGATGTCTATCATGCGCAGACTCAGCCGCTGATCGACTACTACAAGGCGGCAGGCGTTCTGAAGTCAGTGGACGGCACGCAGGACATGGATAAGGTATTCGCTGATATCAAAGCGGTGCTGTAAAGTGTCATCTCTTTAAAAGCGAAAGGATTTCGTGAATGTCTAAGACAGACGTTATTGAGCTTAAGGGAAAAGTCATTGAAAAACTGCCGAACGCCATGTTCCAGGTCGAGCTGGAGAATGGACACCAGATCCTGGCGCATATCAGCGGAAAGCTCCGGATGAATTACATCCGTATCCTTCCGGGCGACGGCGTTACCGTTGAGCTTTCACCGTACGACCTCACAAAGGGCCGTATCACCTGGAGAAACAAATAAGCACAGAAAGTTGCCAAATTATTGCTTGCAAGGCACAAATGGCGGTGATATAATACTTTGGCGACTTTGTTTGGGCGAAGGCGCAAAAGGGGCCATTCCGGCCGTCCGGTTCCATCGTCCTGCGACTTAAGCTGGCAGATGAAAGGAGTATCACTATGAAAGTCAGATCTTCAGTCAAGCCTATGTGCGAAAAGTGCAAAGTCATCAAGAGAAAGGGCTCGATCAGGATCATCTGCGAGAACCCGAAGCACAAGCAGAGACAAGGCTAAGACGTAATTTTTTAGAATCTACAAGGAGGAAAACAGCACAATGGCTCGTATTTCAGGCGTTGATTTACCGAGAGAGAAGCGCGTGGAAATCGGTCTCACCTATATCT
>CACXDR010000005.1 GCA_902766415.1 uncultured Lachnospiraceae bacterium | reverse complement strand
AGACCTCGGTGGTCATCATCGCGGGCAACCACGACTATATCCGCCAGAGCTCCGCTGTCCTCTCGTTCTCCTGGCCGGAGAACGTCCGCTTTATCACGGAGGACACTTTGACCTGCGTCTCCCTGGACCGGATCGGCACAGAGGTCTACGGCTTCTCCTACCACACGAAGGAGATCACGGAGAACGTCCTCAGCGGGATCAGTGTCCCGGACAGCGGCCGCATCCGCCTTCTTCTCGTGCACGGCGGGGACGCGAAGCATCTTCCGTTCGATGTCAGTGAGCTTTGCGGCGCGGGCTTTGCCTACTGCGCCCTCGGGCACATCCACAAGCCGCAGATCCTGAAGGCCGGAAAGGCTGCCTACTGCGGTTCGCCGGAGCCCCTGGACCTCACGGAGACCGGCCCGCACGGCTTCTACAAGGGCGAGATCAACGACGTGACCCGCGAGCTCGTCTCCCTCACGTTCGTGCCTGTGTCAAAGCTTCAGTATATCTCCCTCGCGGCAAACGTCACCCCGGAGTCCACGAACACCGAGCTCCTCATGAGCATCGGCGACGAGATCCGGCGCCGCGGCCTTATGAACATTTACCGCTTAAGGATCCGGGGGATGCGCGACCCGGACGCCGCGTTCGACCTCGACGTCCTGAAGAGCCGCTACCGGATCGCCGAGATCCTCGACGAATCCGAGCCGAAATACGATTTCCCGAAGCTGTTCCGGGAGCATTCCTCCGACATGATCGGCTTCTTTATCCGGGAGCTGTACCGGCCGGATATGAGCCCGCTTGACAAGAAGGCGCTCTATTACGGGGTCAATGCCCTGCTCCGGACCACTGACGAAAGGAGCGGAAAGCCATGATCCTGAAAGAGCTTACCATCCGCGGCTTCGGCAGGTTCCACGACCGGACCTTCGCCTTCAGCGACGGGATCAACGTGATCTACGGCGGCAATGAGGCCGGCAAATCGACTATCCACAGCTTTCTCCGCGCCATGTTCTTCGGCATGGAGCGCTCGCGCGGGCGCGCGGCGAAGACGGACTTCTTCTCCCACTACGAGCCCTGGTTCGGGGACGGCGCCTACGGCGGTACCCTGAAGCTTATGCACCAGGGGCATGTCTACCGCCTCGAGCGGAATTTCCGCAGGGACCCCATGGACCTTACGGTGGTCGATGAGACCGACGGCCGGGCGCTTGACGACCCGAAGGGCTTCCTTTCCTCGCTCCTCGGCGGCCTCAGCCAGACCGCCTACATGAACACCATCAGTATCGGGCAGCTGAAAAGCGCGACCGACGGCGGCATGGTGAGCGAGCTGAAGAACTATATCGCCAACATGAACACCGCGGGAAACGTCGCCCTGAACATCACGAAGGCCAGCGCGTTCCTCCGCGACCAGCGGAGATCCTTTGAAAAGCAGATCCAGGTGGACGCAGCGAAGGATTACGCGGCGGATGTCTCCGAGATCCGGAAGATCGAGGCGCTGGTGTCCTCGCCGGACTACGAGAACCGCATCCCGGAGCTCACAAAAGAGCAGGAGGCGGCCGGCGCGGCCCGGAAGGCCCTGCAGGAGGAGCGCGACGGGCTCCTTAAGAAGAACGCCGCGGACCGCCAGCTCCTGCGGAGCAGCCGCTTCGAGGGGCGCCCGGATATCGAGGCGTTCGAGTCCCAGGCCCGGGAAAAGCTTTCGGCGTACGAAGCCGCCGAGGCAAAGGCAAAGGGGAACGGGCTCCGCACCTTTGCGTTCATCCTCCTCTTCGCTGCCGCGGGCATGGGCGCGGCCGGCTGGTTCGACCGGTCGTCCGCAGTGATGGGCGCCTCCGGCATGCCGCTCCGGACCTTCCTTTTCGGCGCCGCAGGCGTATGCGTCCTCCTCTCCCTCATCCTGTTCGGGGTCAGCGGAGGCAGGAACCGCGCAAAGCAGGCAGCATCGGCCGCCTTCCTCGAGGTGCTCAGAAGCCGCATGCCTGAGCTTCTGCCGCCGGCCGGGGAAAGCCCCGACTGCCGCGCAGCCGCTGCCGCGCTCACGGAAAAGACCGGCACCCTGAAGGAGCTCTGCTCCTCCATTGAAGCCGGTGAACAGGCGCTTGAGTCGCTGGAACAGCGGCTTGCGGCCGAGGACGCGAAGCAGGCGGAGAGCGCTGCCGGGCTCCTGGCCCAGCAGAAGAGCCAGTGGGAGCTTGAACAACAGCTTCTGCACCTCACGAACCTCCGGGACGAGGCCGCCGCGCTGAAAAACGTGGTCGCGGAAAATGACCGCCTCCGTTTTGAGATCGACGCGATCGACATCGCCCAGGAGACCATGGCCCGCCTCTCGACGACCATCCGCGATTCCTTCGGGCTATATCTTAACCGGAACGCCTCCGACCTGGTCTCCGGGATCACCGGCGGGATCTACAACTCGCTTTCCATCGACCAGGACCTCGGGATCTCGCTCAACACGAGCGAGAAGCTGGTGCCGCTTGACCAGGTGAGCTCCGGTACCATGGACCAGGTCTACCTGGCCCTCCGCCTCGCCGCCGCGGACCTCATGCAGGAGGGCGCCGACCCGCTGCCGCTCCTTTTCGACGACAGCTTCGTAAACTACGACGAATCGAGGCTCCGCACCGTCCTCGCCTTCCTCTCGAAGCAGTACGCCGGACGGCAGATCCTCATCTTCTCCTGCCACCGCCGCGAGGCGCAGATCCTCCGCGCCACCATGCAGGAATTCGCGCTGACAGAGCTGTAAAGCGTTTAAAGCTGTTCTTTTTTAAAGGTTCCCCCGTGCCCGGGCACGGGGGAACCTTTTTTCGGTTTGGGGGATTCCGTACCTGGGAGCGCGCTGCAAGCTAAAGGGTACTAAAATGCAGAAGAGCTTAGGCCGCTGCGCGAGGGCGATTCCGTACCGGGGAGCTTTCAGCACACTCCCCCGTACGGAATCACATCAGGCAGGCGCCCGGCTTGCTTCAGAGTTTCCGTACCCCAAAGCTTTCAGCACGCTCCCCCCTACGGAATCACATCAGGCAGGCGCCCGGCTTGCTTCAGGTTTTCCGTACCCCAAAGCTTGCTGCACACTCCCCCGTACGGAATCACATCAGGCAGGCGCCTGGCTTGCTTCAGGTTTTCCGTACCCCAAAGCTTGCTGCACGCTCCCCCCTACGGAATCACATCAGGCAGGCGCCCCCGCTCTTCATGGGTCTTCTCTCACTAAGATAAAACCGCTGTTTACCGGTGATGTGTACCCAGTTTTCTGGACATGCGAATAGTAACTGAACAGTGTTAACACATGGATGCTTCCCTGTATCTTGCAGGGGGCATCCATTTTGTTTTCATCTGGATCCGCCGATTGTTGTAGTAATCAATGTATTCGTCGATAGCCTGGCTGAACGCTTCGTAGGAGTCATACTCCTTTTCCTGGCCGTAGAACATCTCGTTCTTCAGCCGGCCGAAGAACGTCTCCATGATACAGTTATCGTAGCAGTTCCCTTTACGGGACATGGACTGGATGATGCCATGTTCCTTCAGCTTGGTCCGGTAAGTTTCGTGCTGATACTGCCATCCCTGATCCGAATGAAATACCAGACCATCCAGATTTGGAAATCGTTCGAAAGCAGCATCCAGCATCTTTACGACCTGTTTCAGGTTGGGACTTTTCGAAAGATCATAAGAGATGATCTCATTCGTGTTCATATCGAGGACTGGGGAAAGATAACACTTCCCCCAGGAGAGGCTGAATTGTGTCACATCTGTCGTCCACTTACGAAGCGGGGCCTCAGTATTGAAATCGCGGTTGATAAGATTATCTGCGATTTTCCCGACTTCACCTTTGTAAGAATGGTATTTTTCCTTCGGACGTTTCCCGCGGAGCTCCATCTTGTGCATCAGCCGTTGAACCTTTTTGTGGTTCACTTTGAACCCCTGGTTGTTCAATTCTCCACAGACTCTCCGTACACCGTACCATCCTTTGTTTGCCTTAAAGATCTCCCTGATCACATCCATGACCTTCTGGTTCTTCTTATGGTCATGATCCACCTTTCCTAATTCGAAGTAATAAGTGGATCTGGAGAGCCCCATGGCTTTCAGGAGATGCTTCAGTTGGAATCCTTTTTCCTTGAGTTGCCGGACGATTTCTGCTTTTTCGCCTTGAGTTGCTCGTCCCATTTTTGCTCTCTCAAGGCGATTTCTTTTTTTATTACTTCATTCTCTGCTTTGATATAGGCAATCTCCGCCCTGAGACGAATCAACTCTTCATACTCTGATTCAACAAGGGGGCGGGGATTGTTGATGTTCATCTTTTTCTTCATGAGCTGACCTTTCGGCTTACGGCCTTTCTTCATTTCTACTAGTCCATTATAACCGTATGTTTTATACTTTCGCACCCAGCTATAGAGTTGCCCGGAGTCAATACCTGCATTTAAAGCAATTGATTGGCAGGAATTCCCTGCAATGACCTGTGAGACGAGTTCAAACCGTTCTTCCGGCGTCCATTGCTTGTTTGCTCCTTTATGGCGTAAAACCTCAGGACCATTGCTTTCTTCCATACGAACCCATCTTCGGATTGTCGTATGGAAGCTCTTTGGATTTTTGAATCCCTTCGGTGTTGGCGGCCATTTCCCTTCCCGATACATATCTACACATTTTTTCTTAAATTCATAATCATAGCGCATAAAATTACCCCCTTCACTGGATATGTCCAGTAAAGGGGGTACGTATCACCGGT
>CACXDR010000004.1 GCA_902766415.1 uncultured Lachnospiraceae bacterium | reverse complement strand
GGGACCGGCGGTCCCGGCGCGCGCCCGGCAGAGGGCAGCACCGCGGACAGCCCGCAGAGCGTCTGAAGGACGCGGGATCCAGGCTGAGCCAGACAACTACCACCATGAAGGGTCGTGATCAACATGAACAGACGATGCATGGGATGCATGAAGGAGTACAGCGAGCAGTTTATGGTCTGCCCGTACTGCGGGTATGTACACGGGACGCCCGCGAAGGAGGCGTACCATATCGTACCCGGCTCCCTGCTCCAGAACAGATATACCGTAGGCCGCGTGCTCGGGTTCGGCGGCTTCGGCATCACTTATATCGGCTATGACAACCTGCTCCAGAAGACTGTCGCCATCAAGGAATATCTCCCCGGCGAGTTCTCCACGCGCATGCCGAACCAGCAGGCTGTCACGGTCTATACCGGCGAGCGCGAGGAGCAGTTTGAAGAGGGCAAGAAGAAGATGCTGGACGAGGCCAGGAGGCTGGCGAAGTTCCAGAACGTCCCGAACATCGTCCACAACTTCGACTGCTTCGAGGCGAACAACACCTGCTACATCATCATGGAATATGTTGACGGCGAGACTGTGAAGGAGATCCTTGCCCGGGAAGGAAAGCTTTCCGTGGATCAGGCGCTCCAGATCACGCTGAAGGTCATCGCGGGCATGAAGGCCGTCCACAAGGAAGGCATCATCCACCGTGATATCGCGCCGGACAACATCAAGATCCAGTCGGACGGCGAGGTCAAGATCCTCGACTTCGGCGCGGCGCGCTACGCCACGACGAAGCACAGCAAGAGCCTTTCCGTCATCATCAAGCCAGGCTACGCGCCGGAGGAGCAGTACCGGAGCCGCGGAGACCAGGGACCGTGGACGGACGTCTACGCGCTGGCGGCGACCTTCTATAAAATGATCACCGGCGTCACGCCGGAGGACGCCATGGAGCGGAGCGTCAAGGACATGCTGAAGAAGCCGTCCAAAATGGGCGTCACCATCTCGAAGCCCATGGAGACCGCGATCATGAACGCCCTGGTGGTCACGGTCGAGGACCGCACGCAGTCCATGGAGGAGTTTGAGCAGGAGCTCATGGCCGCGGACGTTAAGGAGAAGGTCGCGCGGAACCGGAAGAAGGACGTCGGGAAGATGCCGGTGGCGGCCAAGGTCACGATCGGCCTGGGGATCGCCGCGGCGGTCGTCATGACGGTCATCGCGCTCTTTATCACGATCCGCCCGCCGGTGCCGGATGCGGTCCTGCCCCAGAACATGACCACCGTCCCGAACGTGGTCAACAAGGAACAGGAGACGGCAGGTACCATGCTGACGGAGAAGTCCCTTGCCGTCGGCGACCTGCACAATGTTTACGACGCGGTCATCCCGCGCGGCACGGTCACGGGGCAGTCGATCGAGCGCGGAAAGATCGTCGAAAAGAACAACAGGGTCGACCTTGACGTCAGCCTCGGGCGCGAGCAGGCAGTTGTCCCGCAGATGCAGGGCCTTATGAAGGAGGATGCGCTTGCCGCGCTTGAAAAGGTGGGACTGAAGGCGGAGATCCGCGAGGTGTCGGACACCTCCAGAATGCCCGGGGAGGTCAAATCCCAGAGCGTGGAGCAGGGCCTGAATATCGACAAGGGAAGCACCGTCACGATCATGGTCGTCAAGGACGAGGGCCAGGGCCAGGAAGAGGTCGACACGACAGAGATGATCGAGGTCCCGGACGTCATGGGCATGACGGAGGACGAGGCGAGAGAGCTGCTTTCCGGTTCCTTCCAGGTCACCTTCCGGCACACCTATGAGGACACGAACGACAATAAGGACAGGATCATCGCGATGGACCAGCCTGCCGGCGGGGAGCTCGCGAAGAACTCCATGATCACCCTCACGATCAGCGACGGTATCGAGAAGGTCCAGGTCCCGGATGTCATCAACCAGTATACGGAGAGCGAGGCTGCCGAAATGCTTGAGGCTGCCGGGTTCGTCCCCGTGACGGGCGAGAGGCAGTACAGCGAAACGGTCAAGGAGGGCAATGTCATAAGCCAGAGCCTGTCCGGCGCCCAGGAGAAGGGCAGCGAGGTGGTCCTTGTCATAAGCCGCGGACCGAGGCCGAAGGAGACGAAGCCGCAGCAGACACAGCCGCCGCAGACACAGGCGCCGCAGCCGCAGCAGACACAGCCGCCGCAGACGCAGCCGCCGCAGACGCAGCCGCCGCAGACGGAGGCACCGCCGCCGCCGCAGACCGAGGCGCCGCCGCCACCGCCGCAGACCGAGGCCGCGCCGCCGCCTGCGCAGCCCGCGGGAGGGGCCGACGATATTCCTGAGTGGCTCAGGGACGCGAATACTTAAGAATTAAGACAGGGAATATTTAAAAACGTAAAATAAATGCAAGTCCTTTTCAGAATATAATAGAATCAGCAAGGCATGAATAGGACTATAATGGAATCAGCAAAGGCACGAAAAGGAGGACACTCTTATGAGAAAGATCATGAAAACTCTTGCCGCGGCTGCGGCGGTCTCCGCGCTGTGTGTTTCCACGGTCTGGGCAGGGACCTGGAAGAACGACGCCGGCGGCTACTGGTACCAGAACGACGACGGTTCATATCTCATGAACGGCGTCAAGGAGGTCGACGGTGCGAACTACTGCTTCGGCGCCGACGGATACATGAAGACCGGATGGCAGTACGTGAACTACGGCTGGAAGTTCTTCGAGCCGTCGGGCGTGCAGGCGTTCGGCTGGAAGCAGGATGCCGGCCAGTGGTATTATCTTGATCCCGCCAACGGCGGAAACATCAAGGTGGGCTGGTTCGACGAGGGCGGCAAGCGCTATCACTTCAAGGACAGCGGCGCCATGGACATGGGGATCTTCTTCCTGTATTCCGGAGAAGACCAGTACGCCTACTGCACCGACAACACCGGCGCGATCTACAGGAACACGGAGCTGAATGCCGGCGAGGGCAAGAAGTACAAGTTCATGGACGACGGCGTCATGTACTACCAGACGACGACCACGAAGAACACGGGCTTCAGCGATACCTGGAACCTCTATAAGGAGGGCTACGAGCAGCAGCTCCAGAAGGAATTCGATGAGTCCGTCGTCGCGGAGAGGGCAGTCGAGATCATGGACGAGTACTACGTGAAGTACAAGAAGTCCATGCAGACCAGCAACGCCTCCAGGCGCACGGCGAAGAAGAGCCAGTGGGAAAGCTTCGTGAAATCCAGCCTTAAGGACCTGGTCACGGAAGGCGAGATCACGACCTACATCTCCAAGGTGGAATCCGGCCTCTATGTCCCGTCGAACGAAGTCGACGATGTGGATGAGGACTACGACTACAGCTACGACGATTACTATGACGATGAAGACTGATCCGGGAACGGATCCTGAATAAGCTGAAGAAAGGGCAGGGCAGGGAACTGCGCCTGCCTTTTCTTCATGGGACAGCCTGAGAGAGGACGGCAGGAAGGACGGTATGAAACGCAAAGGCTTTGCGGAGATCGCAGCAGTGACGGGAGTCCTTCTCTTTTATCTCCTCGCCGACCTGGCAGGCATCACGACCTGTCCGTTCCGGCTGTTTTTCGGGCTTTCCTGCGCGGGCTGCGGCATGAGCCGCGCCTGGCACATGGTGCTGGCGGGAGACCCCGCGGGCGCGTTTTCCGTCCACCCGCTGTTTCTCATGCCGCTTGCCGCGGCTGTCCTGGTGCCTGCCAGAAGGCATATCCCGGAACGGCTGTTCAGGGTGCTTTCCGGGGCCGGCATCGCCCTCATGCTTGGCGTGTGGCTTTTCCGGCTTGCGGGAGGAAAGAGCGGGATCGTGTATTTCCGGCCGGAGGAGGGCCTTGTCTTCAGGATCCTTTTCCGGCTCAGGGAGCTGGTGCTTCACGGCCGGCCCGTGTTATAAAGAAAGATCTATATTAAGGAGGAAACAGGAATGTTTTGTACCCAGTGCGGCGCGAATATCGAAGCTGATCCGAGATACTGCTGGAAATGCGGCCATGTTTTTACGCCGGAGGAAATTGAAAAGATGAGACCCGGTTCCCGGGTGCAGGCCGCGGCGCCGGCCCCGGCTCCGGCACCGGCACCGAAGGTCAGCCCGGCACAGGGGCAGCCTGCCCGGAACGCATCCGCGCAGAGCGCTTCGCAGGCACAGCAGGCGCAGCAGGCACAGAACCGTGCCCCGCAGGGACAGGGCGCGGAAAGGAGGACCGCCGGAAGCGGCTATCAGGGACGCGCGGCCCAGGCGCCGCCGGCGCAGAGACCGCCGCAGGCGCAGCCTGGCGCCGAGGGAGCGCAGCCTGGCGCGGGCGCGGTGAAGATCTTCGCGATCATCATGGGCATCGTTTTCGCGATCTTTGCCCTGATGTCCCTGGGCGGCGTGTTCTCAAACCTCGGGAGCATTTTTTCCGCGCGCGGCTTCGGCCATGTGGTCTCAAGGCTCCTGTTCTTCCTTCTGGCCCTGATAAGGCTTGTCTGCCTGGCAGGCGCAGCGGGGGTCCTTTTCTACATGTTCGCCTCCTGGAAGAACAGTAAGGCAAGGTCCTTCTATATCACGCTCGTCATCGTCTGCGGCGTGCTTCTCTGCGTCGATCTTTTAAGGTACCTGGTCATCCACATCGTGTCCGGCAGCTGGCACGGGAGCGCGGTATGGCTTCTCAGGGATGTCATCGCCCTGCTTGTCGCCGTGGGCGGCATGTACATCATCATGTCCGTGAATAAGATGAGCGTGCTGGAGGGTGTCGCCGGTGAGAGCATGGGCGACGTCGTCAGCGGCGCGCTGAACGGCTTCAAGGACGATGTGAGCTCTTCCGCCGCGGAGCGTTCCGCTGCTTCAGCCGCGAAGGCGCAGGCAGCCGGCCAGAGACAGGCGAACGCAGGCGGCGCGCAGCGGCAGGCTGCTCCGGCATACGCCTCTGCAAATACCGATCCGCTGAACCTGCCTCCGGGCAACGGCGGGCTCGGGCCGCTGAAGACCGACCGTTCGCTCCTTCTGCTGATCGTGCTGAACCTTCTGAGCTGCAGCCTCTACAATCTCTACTTTATCTATAAGCTCGCGCAGGACGTCAACATCCTCTGCGAGGGGGACGGGAAGGAAACGCCCGGCCTGCTCAAGTACTTCTGCTTCACGTTAATCAGCTGCGGCTTCTACGCATATTTCTGGTGGTACAATCTGTGCAACCGCATGCAGGAGAACGCGCCGCGCTACGGTCTCCGCTTCACCGAGAACGGTACGTCGTATCTTGTCTGGACGCTGGTCGGCGCGATGAGCTGCGGCGTAGGCTACTTCTACGCGACCTACATGGTGCTCAGAAACATGAACGAGCTCTGCAAGCAGTACAACAAGAACTGAACTACAAGGATCATGCCCCTGCCGGAGGGCTCAGGGAGCTCCGGCGGGGACAGGGGGCTTAAGGGGGAAACGCATGCGGTGTCTGAACTGCATGAAGGAGTATGACGGGAGCTATCAGATATGCCCGCACTGCGGGTATGTCCGCGGAAGCCTGCCTGAGGAGCCGTTCCAGCTTTATCCGGGAACGGTCCTCGGCGGGGGCCGCTATATGGTCGGGACCGCGGCGGGCGTCGGCGGCTTCGGCATAACCTACCGCGCGTTCGACACGCGCCTCCAGCAGGTGTGCGCGGTCAAGGAGTATTATCCGAGCGCGAACGGGATCGTGAACCGCGTTCCCGGCAATCCGAAGGTCATTATGTATAAGGGGCAGAGAGGGGAGGAGTTCCTTGCCGGAAAGGCGAGGTTCCTGTCCGAGGCCCGCAGCATGGCGCTGTTCAGCGCCCATCCGAATATCGTCCACGTCTACGATTTCTTTGAGGAAAACGGGACCGCGTATATCGTGATGGAGTACCTGGACGGCGTTTCTTTCCGCGATTTTATCGCCTCGAATCCGGGCGGCGTCCCGTACGGGACCGCGGAGGAGGTCACGCTTTCCGTGCTGAACGCGCTGAAGGAGCTCCACGCCCACGGAATCATCCACCGCGACGTGAGCCCCGACAACGTCTTCATCACGAACAGCGGCCAGGTCAAGCTGATCGATTTCGGCGCGGCCAGGTTTTCGGATACGGAAAAGGAGACGACCAGGTCCATCATCCTGAAGCCGGGCTACACGCCGCCGGAGCAGTACCGTTCGAAAAGCGTGCAGGGGCCGTGGACGGACGTCTACGCCGCGGGCGCCATGTTCTATAAGGCCGTCACGGGGCGGAAGCCCGACGAGTCGGTGAACCGCGTGATCAGGGACGAGCTGCCCGCGCCGGACAGCATAAACCCGGAGATCCCGAAGGGGGTCAGCAACGCGATCATGCGTGCCATGGCCATAGACCCGGAGCTCCGGTACCGGACGGTGGACGAGTTCGCCGCCGCGATCCGCAGCGCGGGTCCGGTCCGCGACGCGGAGGGGGAGCTTAGGCACCGGCGGCACCGCCGTTTCTTCCTTCTCGGCGGCGCGGGGATCATCATCCTCCTGGTCGGCGGCTTCAGCCTGTTCCGGTTTTTCCTGCGGCGCGCGGCCCTGCATCTGGAGCCTGCGCATATCACCTTCTGGTATCCCGCGCGCGAGGGCTCGGACCCGGAGCGCCTGGTGGAGGGCTTCCGGGAGAGCTGCCCGGAGGTCGAGGTGGTCTGCGTGCCGGTCCCGGAGGCTGAGTACGCGGACAGGATCCGCACGGCCTTTGAAACGGGGCAGGTGCCGACCGTCTTTGAAAGCTCCGGCCTGGACGCTTCGTACGACGGCGGCCTCCAGCCGCTTGACGACGCCTACGGCTTTTTAAAGGACAGGAAGTGGTATTCGGATTACTATTTCCTTTCAGATTATGACAGGCTGTTCCCGGGACACCTGCGCATGCCGACCGGCTTCGCGGTCCCCGT
>CACXDR010000003.1 GCA_902766415.1 uncultured Lachnospiraceae bacterium | reverse complement strand
TATTCTAAAACGCTCTTTGCCTTGATTCCATGGATCCGGGCGAAGAGCGCTTCGTCGCCGCAGACGATGATCCGCAGCCGCGCGCGGGCGCGCGTAAGCCCCTGATACAGCATGTTCAAAAACAGGTATTCATGGTAAGGGTGGGGGCCTGCCCTGAGGTTCCCCTTTTCGTCGTAGTAAAAATCATCCTCCATGACCATGACCACGTTGTCGAAGCCCTGGCCGATACTTTCGTGGACGGTGCAGCCGCCCCGGTAGTCGTCAAGCCGGGTACGCCGGTACGGCGACGGCGTGAACCGGATGAAGGTGAAGCCGGCGCAGAGGCTTTCGAGGATATCCTTCGCCTCCGCGCGGTTGCGGGCGAAGAGGACGTCCACGTCGCGGTAGGTCCTGCCGGGCGGCGCGTTCTTCTGGTCGAAGAGCGCAGTGATGAATGCGGAAAATTCCTGGCTCGCGCGGATGGTCTTCGTGAGCCTGTAGGTATGCGTTCCCGAAAGGGCGAGGAAGGTCCCGGACGCGTTCAGGAACACCTCCGACGCATTCAGCGTCTGGCGGGGGTCGAAGGAGAAAAGGCACCTGGGCCCGTCCTCTGACTCCGCGTACCTTAAGATCGCCGTGAGGAGCGGGGCGGGGATCCGCTGCGCTTCGTTGATCAGGATGCAGTCGTAGTCCCGCAGGCTCGAAAACTTCGCTCCCGCCGCAGTGCGGATCTCCTCCTCAGGGTCCAGCAGCGCATCTGCAGCGATGATATCGATCCTGTCCAGGGCACGGTCAAGCGTCCGGTGCCCCTCAAGAAGCGGGCCGCAGTGGATCAGGCAGACACGCCCGGTCCCGGAGAGCGTGCGGGCAATGTCGTAGAGAAGGAGCGTTTTGCCGGTGCCGGGACCGCCGGTCAGGCTGATGAAACGGGCAGGATCCCGGGCGTCCTTGCCGGCATCGTCCGCTGTGCCTCCCGGGGAAACGGCATTTTCCGCAGAAACAAAGGAGACGTCGCCGGTCAGGTCCCTCAGGACCAGCTCCTTCAGGTCCTGCTGGTGGCGCGTGAGGAAATACTCCCCCGAGAGGAAGCGCTGCGGCTCGTTCAGCGGGGCCACGAGGTAATTCGTGACACGGAACAGCGACTCGATCCCGGTCATAAGGCAGGGAACGTCGAAGCTCTTGAGCGCACCGGCAAGCTCCGGGAAGGAGGAGGGGCGGAGCTCCCCGTTTTCGTCAAGTGTATAGACGGCGGAGGCATCCTCCACGTAGGTGAAGGACGTGATGTCCTTTGTGATGTGCCCCAGGTAGTAGCGGTTCTGGCGGAGCTGCTTTCCGATCTTTTCCTGCCCGATCTCCTGGCTTTTCAGCTCGATATTCAGGATGCGCGAGCCGTCTGCGGTGAATTTCAGAAGGTCGAATTCCTTCTCGATCTGCGGGATGCTCCACGAAAAGTAGAAGCCGTCGAAGGCGGTCACGGGGAGCTCCGGAAGATCCCGGACCAGCCCGCGCACGGAAGCGGCCTCATGCGGTTTCGTGCGCTTCAAGAAGCGCCTTCCGGAGAGGACGCTTTCGTATTCCGAGAAAAGATCCGCGCCGTCAGGACGCGTGACAAGAAAAAGATTGATGGCGTGCATGGGACCTCCGTCCGGCGGCTTTTCTGCCGCGGCGTAAGCGCCGGGACACATCACGGCTTGTACCTTCAGTTTATGGAATCCGGAGGAAAAAAGCAACTGCCGGCGCGGCGGGAGGAACGGTATGGAGAGATGTATCCCGGGATGCGGTATATCCGCAAAATGAATCGTGGGAATCTTTCGGAAGGTATGCTATCATGGGCTGAAAAGAACAGATCGGGGAGAACACATGAAAGTATTCGATTTTAATTCCGCTGAGGATGCGGCTGCCGCGCGGAACGGCGGCCCTGCTATGACATACACGGTGATCCGCTCGGACGCGGGAGAGGCTTCACCGGAGAATCCCATCCTGGTGATCCGGAAGGGCACGGCGCGGAGAAAGACCTCCGTCACCGGCGTATTCACGGACCCGGTGCGGCGCACCGCGTTCGAGTTTCATGAAGGGACAAAAAAGGCGGAGTTCGACATCGTCCTTGTGGACGCGCGCTTTACCGCGCTGGTCGAATGGCTCGGGAAGCACCGCATCCCGGTGCAGCTTACGGGAAAGAATACGGAGCTTGGCTACGCGGTCTGGCAGATCCGCGAAATGACGAGCGGCGCCGGCGCGAAGCTTTCGGCGGAGGACGGGTTCCTGCAGTTCATGATCGGGCGGCTCCAGGAGAGTCCTGCCCCGACGGAGGACGAGGTCACGGAGGACGTGGTGGAGGACGCGGACAGCATGCGGCTCACGAGCCTCCAGAGCATCTCGGATTTCCTGCAGTGCGCGGGACTTACGCTTCCGGCGAACATCCGCGTGTGGGCGCGGCGGAACCTCGCCGTCGCAAGATCGCATGAGGTCTCGCCGGAGGAAAAGAGGCACGCGCTCCACGCCCTGTCGCTCATGATGAATATCCGCTGGAAGACCGACTACTTTGCGCCGATCGACCCGGAGGAGGCGCGCAGGATCCTTGACGAAGAGCTGTACGGCATGGAAAAGGTGAAGCAGAGGATCATCGAGACCATCATCCAGATCAACCGCACGCACACGCTGCCGGCGTACGGGCTGCTCCTTATCGGGCCCGCCGGCACCGGCAAATCGCAGATCGCGTACGCGGTCGCGCGGATCCTCCGGCTCCCGTGGACCACGCTCGACATGAGCTCCATCAACGACGCGGAGCAGCTGACCGGAAGCTCCAGGATCTATGAGAACGCGAAGCCCGGCATGATCATGGAGGCCTTCCGGAACGCGGGAGAGTCGAACCTTGTCTTCGTGATCAACGAGCTCGACAAGGCCGCGTCGCACTCCGGCAGCGGCAACCCGGCAGACGTCCTTCTTACGCTTCTGGACAATATCGGTTTTACGGATAACTATATGGAATGCATGATCCCGACGACCGGCGTCTACCCGATCGCGACGGCGAACGACAAGGACGAGATCAGCGCGCCGCTCATGTCGCGGTTTGCCGTGATCGAGCTCCCGGACTATACGCCGGAGGAAAAGAGGGTCATCTTCTCAAGGTTCGCGCTTCCCAAGGTCATGAAGCGCATGGGCGTGCGCCCGGAGGAGTGCGTGGTGACCGAGGACGCGGCGGACGCGGTCACGGAGCTGTTCGCCGACGTGTCCGGGATCCGCGACCTTGAGCAGGCGGCGGAGCACCTGGTCGGGAACGCCCTTTACCGGATCGAGGCGGAGCATCTGGAAAGTGTGACCTTCGACGCCGAGGCCGTACGCGCCCTGCTCGCGTGATTTCGACCGTGGGGACTGTCCCCATGGCTAAACACTTGTGCGGTTACTCAACACTTTCCGGGTGATCTGTTGGACCATGGGGACTGTCCCCATGGCCGAGACTGCTTAAAACGATCCCGCCGAGGACGAGGAGGGTGCCGAGAAGACCGCCAAAAGTCAGGGCTTCATGGAAGAAGAGGAAGCCGAAGATGGTCGCGGCGACGGGCTCGACGGTCGCGAGGACCGCGGCCCGGCTGTTGTCCATGTACGAGAGCCCGAGCGTGTACACGACGTAGGCAGCGATGGAGTTGACGAGCGCCAGGACCAGCGTGAGGGCAATCAGGCCGGGGTCCGCAAGGACGGTCCGAAGCACCTCCGCGGGACGCGTCCCGGACGCGGCGCCCGCGGTCCCGAAGATGAAGGTCCAGAGCGTGATGGCAAGGGACCCGTACCCCCGGTTCAGCGCGAAGCGGGAGAAGATGGAGTAGAGCGCGTACCCGAGCCCTGCCCCGAGGCCGGTCAGAAGCCCCGCCCCGGTGAGCGCCGCGTGGTCAGACAGCGCGCCGGTCACGAGCACGCAGCCCGCGAACGTCATTGCCAGCACGAGCGGCGCGGCCTTTCCGGGCCGCTCCCTGAAAATGATCATCGAAAGGACCATGACGAAGGCGGGACTCGTGTAGAGCAGCACCGCCGCGATGCTCATCGAGGTGGAAGAGATCGTCCTGAAATAGCAGTAATTGAAAAAGGTAAGGCTCACGATGCCGGTGCCCGCGAAGCACCAGAGGTCCTTCAGCCTGATGCGGAGGAGGTCCCTCCGGAAGAGCAGGGCGAAGGCGAGCAGGATGATCGACGCGGCAAGCGACCGCAGGAACACGATATCCATGGTCTTAAGGCCTGCGGCGTTCAGGTTTCGTACGAAGATCCCCATGCTGCCCCACAGGATCCCGGCGAGCATGACAAGGAACGGCGCGATTTTTTTCAAAATATTCAGACTCCTTTGACAGTGCAATTTCTCTTACTATAGCAACAAACCATGAAAAAGCAATAAACCATGAAAAGAAAAAGACAGAACCAGGAGTTCTGCCGGAAAGAGGCACAGCCTTGAAACGCAGCCGGTACCGATATGTGATCTGTTTCCTCGGCATGCTGACCGTCTTTGTCAACATGGGACTTTTAAGCACCGCGTTCTCCGTGTACTTCCCGTACATCCGGGAGCTCCGCGGCTTTACGAATACGGAGGTCTATCTCCTGACGACCACGCGCTTTGTCGTCGCGCTTCTCGCGATGCGGATCTCCGACGTTTTCTACCGGCGGTTCGATATCCGCCGCGGCGTGGCCATCACCTTCACGATCGCCGCTGCGGGCTTCGCGGTCCTTACCGCTGCCTCCTCCCCGATGGTCTCGTGCTTCGGGACCGCGCTTTTCGGGATCTCCTACGGCATCGGCGCCATGATCCCCGCCTCGATCCTGATCCGCCGCTGGTTCCCGGAGCAGAGCGGCACCGCGATCGGGATCGCTTCGACCGGCAGCGGGATCGCAAACATGCTTATGCCGCAGTTCGCGACCTTCATGGTCGAGCGGTACGGCCTTTCGGCGGCCTTCGCCGTGCAGGGAGCCATGGTCGTGGTCCTCGGGGCGCTGGTGACCCTTCTTGTAAGAAATTACCCGGACGATGCCCCTGCGGGCAGCGCCTTGGCAGCCGCGCCCGCACGGACGGGAGAGGGTGATGCCCCTGCGGGCAGCGCTACGGCAGCCGCCCCCGCGCCTGCGGAACAGGTCCGGCCGGGCGCCATGGTGATCCTCGCAATGCTGATGTGCGGCGTCGTCGCCCTGACCGCGTCCTCGGGCCTTTCCATGCTGTTCCGGACCACCGGCCACGACATGGAGGTGGTGTCCCGCGTCATGTCCTTCTTCGGCTTTGTCCTGATCGTCGGCAAGATCCTTCTCGGAAAGTCGGCAGACAGGCTCGGCGGCCGCCGCAGCATCCTCCTTTTTTCCGGCATCCTGATCCTTTCGTTTGTCCTCCTCTCCATGTGCGAGGGCAGGTCCTTCCTGTATCTCTGCGCCGCCTCGGCGTGTTATGCGGTCGGGGCCTCGCTTGCGACGGTCGGGATCTCCATCACCGCCGCGGACTTCAGCACAGAAAAGACCTATCCGAAGGCGCTCAAGGACTGCCAGTTCTTCTATGCGCTCGGCGGGCTTCTCTCCAGCACCTCTCCCGGCATGATCGCGGACCTTACGGGAAGCTACGTCCCCGCGTACCGGGTCTATTTCTTCCTGGCGGTCGTGATGCTCGCTGCCTTTGTCCTTGCCTACCGGGGCAGGGAAGCGCGCCTTAAGGACGCAGCCCCG
>CACXDR010000002.1 GCA_902766415.1 uncultured Lachnospiraceae bacterium | reverse complement strand
TATCCGCCTGGATTCGGACGTCTGTGCTGCAGAGCCGGACACCTGGGGAACATTGTCTGCATTTTTCCTTAGTGCGGCAGTCCCTCTTTTATTATTTATGGCAGGATCAGGAAGGTCTTCGATTCTCAATTTTAAGAATTAAGAAGGGCAGAATCTCAATCCTGAGACTTAAGAACGGCAAAACCGCCCTGAAACGCGGGATACGGCGGCGGAAAACATGGCATGAATATTGCTTATTTATTTACAGCGGGGTCCTGGTGGACCGCGGAAAATACTTTGCTGTTCTTAGTTTAAGGAGGAAATGTACTATGATCTACAAGTTAAGAGATATGTCCTGGACCGAGTTTGACGAGAGAAGAAAGACCGCCAAGACCATCATCATCCCGTCCGGCGCATGCGAAGTCTACGGACCGCACAACCCGATGGGTGCTGATATCCTTGTTGCGAAGAAGATGTCCGAGATGCTCGCTGAGAGAGTCAACGGCATCGTCGCTCCGTGCCTTGAAGTCGGACAGTCCAAGACCCTGACCTCCCATCCGGGAACCATCGCTGTCAGCGGTTCCACCCTGCAGGCTGTCTACACGGATATCGTTAACGAGTTCGTCCGCCTTGGATTCAAGAGCTTCTTCATTGTCAACAACCACCTTCACAACACCCAGCCGCTGAACGAGGTCCTTGAGGACGCGCACATCAAGCACGGCATCCGCTACGGCATGGTCGGTGTGTGGCAGTATCTTCCGGTCGTTTCCGACAAGCTCGGCATCTGGGAGACCCCGGCTCCGCACGCGCACGCTTCCGAAGCACAGACCTCCGCTCTGCTGTACCTGTATCCGGAGCTGATCAACATGGATATTGCCCCGAACACCCCGATCAAGCCGGACAAGTGGCCGGGTATCATGAAGTACACCCCCTACAGAGAGCTCACCGAGACCGGTACCCTTGGCAACGCGCAGGTTGCGACCGCCGAGAAGGGCAAGATCGCTGTCGAGGCTGCGCTTGACGCGATGGAGAGCTTCATCAAGGAGTGCCTTGAGGCCTGATCCGGTCACGTTAAAAAACTGACCGAGAGACTTACATATCCTACCCCTAAAAGGGAAAGCCGGACCGAAGGGCCCGGCTTTTCCCATGCCCGGGGATTTCGGACTGTCCTGTTTTCCTTATTTCTGATACTATAGGAAAGAAAACCTGGCCGCAGGTATCGGTACGGAAAACCGGACCGCAGTTATCGGCATGGAAACCCGGGCCGCAGGCCCGCGGCCGGGACGGGACACGGAGGCACCTTTATGAAATATGAATACAAGCTTACCGCGGAGGACTACAGGGACTGGATCATGTTCAACCTTACGACGAAGAAGAGGAGAATGGTCCGTCTCTGCTGCCTTGCCGCGTATCTCCTTTTCGCGTTCTGCATGACCGTCCGGGTCATCCTGGCCGGGGCGGACGCCAGGGCGTCTGTGCCTGTGCTTCTGGCAGTCATAGTCATAGGCATCCTCGTGATCCGCAAACTGTCCGACCGGCAGCAGTTTAAACTCCTCTGGAAGCAGTCGGGGGCGGAGCGGATGGAGCGGGAGAAGTCCTTCCCCCGCATGATCCTTATGTACGACAGCCTGGGCTTCACCCTTGAGGCGAAGGGAAGCGGAAAGAAGGACGGCTGCGCGTGGAGGGATACTACTGCGTTCGAGGAGACGCCGCGCCTTTTCCTGATCGGCACCGGAAAGGACATGTGGCAGCTGGTCGCGAAGAGCGCCTTCCGGGACGAAGAGCAGGCAGCCGTGTTCCGCCGGGCGGCCCTGTCCGGCAGGGAGGCAGCATCATGAGGGATATGAAAGGATCGAAGCTCCGTATTTTTGCTTCCTATATATACCCGCACCGGAAGCTTTTCGCGGTCGATATGGCCCTTTCCGCGATGATCGCCTTCATCGACCTCGTGTTTCCGTACGCGTCCCGGTGGTCCATGTACCATCTCCTCCCGGAGAACCGCTTCGGGACCTTTTTCGCGGTGATGGGGATCATTATTGCCGCCTATCTCCTGAAGGCGGTCTTCCAGTACTTCGTCACCGTCATCGGCCACAAGATGGGCACGCTCACGGAGGCGGACATGCGCGCGGATATCTTCCGCCACATGGAGGACCTGAGCTTCAGCTTTTACGACAGGAACCGCACGGGCGTCCTCATGTCGCGCGTGACGAACGACCTTTTTGAGATCGTGGAGCTCGCGCATCATGGGCCGGAAAACATCCTGACCTGCACGCTGACCATCGCGGGGGCGCTCTGCATCCTTTTTACGGTCAATGTGCAGCTCACCCTGGTGCTCATCGTGATCCTCCCGGTCTGCATCGGCTTCTCCGCGCATGAGCGGATCGCCATGTCGAACGCCAACAAGGAGGTCAAGAAAAAGACCGGCGAGATCAACGCCGCGATCGAGTCCAGCATTTCGGGCATCCGCACCTCGAAGGCCTTCGCGAACGAGGAGGCTGAGGTCAGGAAATTCGCGGAGGCGAACGAGGCCTTCAAGGAGAGCCGCGTCGGCTACTACAAGGCGATGGGCCGCTTCAACGCAGGCGTCGAGGGCACGGTCGGGATCATGCAGGTCGCGGTGGTCGCGTTCGGCGGATGGCTGATCATGCGCGGGGAGTTAAGCTACATCGACCTCATCACGTTCTCCCTCTACGTTTCGGCCTTTACCGCCCCGGTCAGGAAGCTCGTCCAGTTCATGGAGATCTTCACGCAGGGCATGGCAGGCTTTGACCGCTTCCTTGAGGTCATGCGGACGGAGCCGGAGGTCCGGGACGCGGACGATGCCGTTGACCTGCCGGAGTGCCGCGGCCATGTGGAGTACGACCATGTTTCGTTCCGCTACGCGGACGGGACGGAGGTCCTTGACGATATCTGCGCGGACATCCGCCCGGGCGAGACCTTCGCGCTGGTCGGGACGTCGGGCGGCGGGAAGACCACCATGTGCCATCTGCTGCCGCGCTTTTACGACGTGACCGGCGGCGCGGTGAAGATCGACGGGCACGACGTGCGGTCCCTCCGGCAGGAGAGCCTCAGAAGGAACATCGGCATCATCCAGCAGGACGTGTTTATGTTCGCGGGGACCATCATGGACAATATCCGATACGGCAGGCCGGACGCGACGGATCTTGAGGTCGCCCACGCGGCGAAGCTCGCGGAGATCCATGACGAGATCATGAAGATGCCGGACGGCTACCGGACCTATATCGGGGAGCGCGGCGTCATCCTGTCCGGCGGGCAGAAGCAGAGGATCTCGATCGCGAGGGTGTTCCTGAAGGATCCGCCCATCCTTATACTGGACGAGGCGACCTCCGCGCTGGACAGCGTGACGGAGCAGAAGATCCAGGCAAGCCTGGACAGGCTGAGCAAAGGGAAGACCTGCATCGTCATAGCGCACCGGCTTTCCACCGTGCGCGACGCGGACCGGATCGCCGTGGTCGAGGACCGGCATATCCCGGAGCAGGGGACGCGCGCGGAGCTTCTAAAGCTGAACGGGATCTACGCGGCGCTGGAACGCGCGCAGGAGCTCTGAGCACTTCGTCATTTTTTTAACGAAACAGGCCCTTTGAGGCCTGTTTTTTGTCGTTTTGTCAGCTTTACACTAGTATACAAGAGTGCTATAATGCCTCGCTGAGAAGAGAAAAATGCGTAAATACGAAGAAAAAGCGTAATGATACGCGGGAGTCGCCCCGGGGAGGGCGCAGGAAAGAAGGCGTCTGAATTGAGTAATACACAGAGTAGTGCAGTTTCCACACAGAAGGCCGGCGCGGCGGCGCGCCGTTCCGCAGTCCGCGACATGACAGAGGGGAGCCCGCTTAAGCTGATCCTTGGCTTCGCGATCCCCATGCTGCTCGGGACCCTGTTCCAGCAGCTTTACAGTATGGCGGATACGATCATCGTCGGCCGGTTTTTAGGTGTTGACGCGCTTGCGGCGGTCGGCTCCACCGGGGCGGTGAACTTCCTGGTGAACGGCTTCGTGATCGGCGTGTGCTCCGGCTTTGCCATCCCGGTTTCGCAGCAGTTCGGCGCGGGCGACCACGTGAACATGCGGCGCTACACGGCGAACATCGTCTGGCTGGGCCTTGTGATCGCGGCGGTGCTTACCGCGTTCGTGAGTATGTTTACGCGGCAGATCCTGACCGCCATGCAGACCCCGGAGGAGCTCATGGACAGGGCGTATCTGTACATCCTGATCGTGTTCCTTGGGATTCCGGCGACCTTCCTTTACAACGCGACCGCTTCCGTGATCCGCGCGCTCGGCGACGCGCGCACGCCGGTGTACTTCCTGATCCTCGCGTCGGTCGTGAACATCGTCCTCGACTGCGTCCTGGTCGGGCTCTTCGGCTTTGACGTGAACGGGCCCGCGCTCGCGACCGTGTTCTCTCAGGCGCTTTCGGGGTTCCTGTGCCTGGTCTACATGTATAAGAACATCCCGATCCTCCGGTTCCGGAAGGGAGAGACGGCGCTCAGCGCGCATCACTGCATGATCCTCTGCGCCATGGGCATCCCGATGGGCCTCCAGTACTCCGTCACGGCGATCGGCTCCGTGGTCCTGCAGACCGCGGTCAATACCCTCGGCGCGGCAGCGGTCGCGGCGATGGCGGCAGGGCAGAAGATCCACATGTTCTTCGCCTGCGTGTTCGACGCGCTCGGCGTGACCATGGCCACCTGGAGCGGCCAGAACCTCGGCGCAGGCAAGGTGGACCGTATCACGGAGGGCGTCTGGACGGCGACGAAGCTGGGCTGCGTCTACGGCGTCGCGGCGTTCGGCATCATGCTGGCGTTCGGCGGCGTGATCCCGCTCCTCTTTATCGACGCCTCCAACACCGAGGTCATTCAGATGACCCATACCTACCTGATCTGGACGTCCCTGTTCTACTGGTCGCTTACGATCGTCAACGTGTGGCGCTTCGCGATCCAGGGCATGGGCTGGTCCGGCTTCTCGATCCTTTCGGGCGTCATGGAGATGATCGCCCGGACGGTCGCCGGCTTCGCGGGCGTCCCGCTGTTCGGATTTACCGCGGTATGCTTTGCGTCACCGCTTGCATGGGTGCTGGCGAACCTGTTCCTGGTGCCCGCGTTCTACCACTGCACCGCGAAGGCGAAGAAGCTCCTGAAGATCAGGAAAGAGGAGAGCGTAAAGGAGCACAGGACGGCGCATTCGTTCGCCTGAGGAAATACGTCGGACGATGCACCTGTCCGCCTGAAAAAATCACCAGGCCGTCATTATGAGGTCTGTAAAATATAGATGGAACTGTTGTATCAAGGAATGATCTTTGCAGACAGGTTCCCCGGTGTCCGGAGCAGTACCGGACGCAGGGGGAACGCTGTCTGCTTTTTCTTTTCAGCTGCAGTTTTTTCTGCGGCTTTATCTGCGTTTTCTGCGCTTTTTTCTTTGCGTTTTCTGCGCTTTCTCCCTTTTGTCCTTCAGCTGATCCTCCGGCGGTCGTGTTTTCCCTGCGATCCTGTGCTATGATAACTGGAAAGGGGTTTTCCGTGTTCCCGCGGCATCGGAAGGAGATATTTCCGTGTTCACCCGGGAGGATGGATGAAAGGGGCAAGGGATGAATTCACCTTTTTCTTTATTGAAAAGTTTCTTTGAAGGCGGCAGGGAGGAACCGGCCGCCGATGCAGGGACTGAGGCCTGCCGCTCTTTTGAGGAAGGATACGACGCCGTGGAGCAGGAGTATCTTTCTGTGCTTGAGATCCTGAAGGCCGGGAAAGGGGATCCGGCCGGGCTTTCCAGAGCGCTTTCAGAAGCAGAGCAGCGGCTTTCGGAGAAGCTTGAAGGGCTTGAGACGAAGGCGGACGAGATCGAAGCCCGCGCCGGAGAGAAAATGGCCGGGGACGACCTTGAGGTGATGCTTAAGATGATGCCGTCCCTTTTCGGGGCGGCCCGGAACGACGCGGCTGTGCGTGAGATCAGCGCGCGGCGCGGCGCCCGCATTGAGGAGCTTCAAAGGGAGCTGGAGGCCCGGAAAGCGGCGCTGGACAGCGGCACGGCGGAACAGCTGCAGCGTGTCATGGCACTGCTGGAGGGGATCAGCCTCTCCGGCGAAGTGACCGGCATGCTTGGGAGCATCTTCTGAACAGGGAAAAAGAGAGGAAGGGAAGCGAATGCGGAGACAGTATACGATCCCCGGGCACAGAGAACTGACGCCGGAGGAGGAAGAGAAGCTTTTTCACCTGGAAGAGAAGCTGCATGAGGCGGACAAAAGATCGCCTCTGCTCATGAAGCAGCACCTTGAGACCTTCAATGACGGGGTGATCGCGATCCTCATCACGATCATGGTCCTGGAGCTCCCGGTCCCCGGCGTGTCGTCAGGTTATCTGCAGTTCTTAAAAGCGGTCGGCCTGTTCCTGGTGAGCTTTTTCATCGTGGCGGACTTCTGGTATGACCATCACAGGATCTTTGAATCCGTACAGGCCGCGGACCACGTCATCGTGATCCTGAATTTCTTTTCCCTTGCGGCGCTGTCTCTGATCCCGGTCATGACGAAATGGGTCCTGATCGAACGGACGCCCCGGGCTGTCGCGGCCTACGGGACCGTGTTCCTTGCGGTCTGCATTATTGAGGGCTGCCTTCAGTTCGCCGCGATCCGGGAGCGGTTCCGCGGACTGGAGGAGCTGTATGTCTATATGTTTGCCAGGAGCCAGTTTACGGTGATCGCCATCAGCCTGGTCCTGATCGTTCTGGGCCTTTACTGGCCCAGGATCATCATGCCCTGCTTCCTGATCCTCCCGCTGGTCAGCTTCCTCCAGCCGCGGCGGAGGAGCATCCGCAGGGAAGACGAGGTGCTGCGCAGCGCAAGCTTTGAAGAGGACGGAGAGGAAGGGAAGCCGTAAGGCCTTATAAGGACGGAAAGGGGCATGAGCCGTAAGGCCTTCTTTCCGGGATACAGAAGCAAAAAAAATTAAAAAGAACTGCAACCATCCATCCTTCCCGGTCGTCCTATATGTGAAAGGGTTCAAGTCCTGCCCGCGGGACTTGCGCGCCGAGTGCGGTATGGAAGGAGTGGTTGATCATGGACCTCTTAAGACAGCTTATCCGGTCAGCGATCGAAAGCTTCCCCGTGGATCAGCAAAAGAAAAAGCTGCTCCTTCGGAAACTGCTGGACAGGAAAAACAGAGGTGGAAAGAAGTAATGTACAGTACCGGAGAACTTGTCAGGAAAGCGCAGGGCGGGGACCAGTCCGCCATCGCGGTCCTGTATCAGCAGACCTATAACAAGGCCTATTACACCGTCAGATCGATGATCAGGGACGAGGATGCCGTGTTCGATATCCTTCAGGACTCGTATATCAAGGCATTCACATATCTGGGCGGCCTTGGCGACGGTGAAAAATTCGAGGCGTGGGTGCGCCAGATCTCTGCCAATACAGCCAGGGACTGGCTGAAGAAAAAGCGGCCGATGCTCTTCTCCGAGATGGAAGGGAGCAGCCGGGACGTGTCCCCGGAAGAATGGTTCGAGGACGATAACATCGGCCACCTTCCGGAGTATGTCATCGACCGGAACGAGACGGCCCGGCTGGTCAGGGAGATCCTGGACGAGCTTCCCGAGGACCAACGCGCCGCGATCGGAATGTATTACTACGAGGAGATGTCTGTCAGGGAGATCGCCGCTTCGATGAACGCGACGGAGAACGCTGTGAAAAGCCGCCTCATGTACGGGCGCCGGAGGATCGAAAAAAAGGTCCGCGAACTGGAAAAGAGAGGCACGAAGCTTTACGGTCTTGCGCCGGCCGCGTTCCTTCTGTGGCTCATGCGCGCGCAGGACGTTTATGCCGCGGAAATACCGGACGCCGGGATACAGCAGAATGTTTTGAGAGAACTGGCGCCGTCTTCATCGTCGATACCGGGCAAAACTATGCACACAGCAGGTCCCGGTGGTTCCCACGCGGCAAATGCTGCCGGAGCGGCACGGACTGCCGGCGCGGTAAATGCTGCCGGCGCGGCGAAGGCAGCCGGCACGGCAAAGGCAGCATCGGCCGCGGGTGCCGGTTTTTCCGCGGCGAAGATCGCCCTGGCCGCAGCCGCTGCCCTGGCAGTGATCGGAGGAGGCGCAGCCGGGCTTACAAAACTTGCGGGGCACGCGGTCCGGTATGCGGAGTCTGCCGCTGCGGCGGAAGCGCCGGAGTTCACTTCCGCCAGTGATCCTGGAACGCTTTCCTCCCGGGAGCCGGAGAGCTCCCCGGAAAATGAGATATCTACCGCCGCTCCGGAAAGCTCTGCTTCCGTGCTGCCGGAGGAGTCAGCAGAAAACGATGCGCATGACGCGGACACGGGCCTCGAAGCAGCGCTCGGACAGTACCGGGCGGTCATCGCCGGCGCGGATACCTGTGATTTCGGTGAATATGCTTATCCGAACGGACAGTATCTGTACGCGCTGGAATATATGCACACGGGAGATCCTGTTCCGACACTGCTGCTGTGCCAGCTGGGCGACGATTACATCGACCACGTCCGGATATTCTATTATGATGAAGCTTCGGGAACCATGGCTGCCCCCGGAGAGGCCATTGCCGCAGGCGTTGCCGGGACCGGCGGGTTCCGCGGCGGGTTAAGCATGATGGGCGACGGAAACGGGCTCCAGGTCTTTGCGGCAGGCGGTATGCGCGGAGACATTTACATATCGCGGGCAGTCCGTTCCGGAGATCAGCTGGTGATCACGCAGGAATGGTCAGGATTCCTGGATGACCATGATCCATACAGGGATAACGCCCGGGCGATAACGTGGTACGACGTGTCCGATGAGGAAGGGCTTGAAGAAGCCCTCAGGACACGGGAATGAAGATCTGTAAACATCATGAAAACAGAAAAGATACATAAGAAAGGCAGGGAATGATACTATGAAAAAGATCCGGTTGCTGCTGGTCGTCCTGATGTTCCTCATTTGTTCCGCCGGGTGCGGAAGCAAAGGGGTCCCGCAGGAGGAATACGACGCGCTGAAGGCACAGGCGGAGAGCCTGCAGTCAGAGCTTGAGTCAGCAAAAGACGCATTGGCCAGGGCCCAGGAGCAGCTC
>CACXDR010000001.1 GCA_902766415.1 uncultured Lachnospiraceae bacterium | reverse complement strand
CGGTGCGATGGACCGCAAGGTGCCTGCACGCGCGGAGGCCGACCACCGGGTTGATGGAGGCCGGGAGCGCGGTGCAGATGGCACCGCAGCGGGACTTTGCTTAACCGGAGCAGTCTTACGGGGGCAATGTACCGGGCCTTCTGCACCGGAAAACACTAAGGGCTGCCTCCCGGCAGCCCTTTCGTTATTCCTTTTTCTCCGCGGCTTTCAGCATGACCTCGAGCTCCGCTGTCGAAAAGCTGTACTTCTTCCCGCAGAAGTGGCAGCCGCACTCCACCGGCTTCCCGTCGCTGATCATATTCTGAAGCTCAGCCTTCCCGAGCGTCAGAAGCGCCCGCGCGACGCGCTTCCTCGAACAGTTGCAGGCGAACCTGCACTCCATCCGGTCGGTGAAGGTAAGATCCATGTCGCCCAGGATCATGGTGAGGATGTCCTCCGGCGTCTTCCCGGACGCGAGGAGGTTCGTGACGGAATCGAGCTTCCCGATCCGCTCCTCGATCCTGGAAAGCGTCTCCTCGGGGCAGTCCGGCATAAGCTGGACGATAAACCCGCCCGCGCAGTGCACCGTGCTGTCCGGGTCGATCAGTACGCCGAGCCCGACAGCCGACGGGACCTGCTCGCTGTTCGCGTAGTAGTACGCGATATCCTCCGCGATCTCGCCGGACACAAGCTGGACCTGCCCGACGTACGGCTCCTTCAGGCCGATGTCGGAGATGACGCTCAGGACCCCAAGACCGAGCGCTCCGGAAACGTCCAGCTTCCCCTTTTCGTTCGGCGGAAGGATCACCAGGTTCTCGTAGGGGTATCCCTTCACATTGCCCTGGCAGTCCGCCGTGACAAGAATGCCGCGCATGGGCCCGTTCCCGTCGATCTTCAGTGTCAGAAGGTCCTGCGGATCCTTCATCATGGCGCCCATCATGACGCCGGCAGTCATAAGGCGGCCGAGCGCCGCCGAGGCGACCGGGGTGGTGCTGTGGATGCCGCGCGCCTCGTCGCATAAGCCTCCGGTGGTCGCCGCGAACGCGCGGACCATCCCGCCGGCCGCATAGGCGCGGACCATATAATCATTCATCAGATATCTTCTCCCTTTCCGTGTTCCCCGAGCGTGATCAGGAGACGCTCGCTCCTCTTGTCCGGCATGACCATGGTGTCCGCGTCGACGCAGTCAAGCCAGAGAAGCCCGGCCTTCAGCGCGGCAGCCTTGATCTCATCGACCGTAAAGGCATGCTGGTAGTGCGTTTCCGTGAAACGGCGGAATCTCGCTTCCCCGTCGCCGCTGCCGACATCGTCCTCTTTGATAAAAAGCGTGAGGTCATACTCGTTCTCCCTGGTGACCGGGTCGTAGGAATTCTCCCAGATGAAGCTGCCGATCTCCCGGTTCTCCGCGATCGTGTTGTCCGCGAGGACAGTCTCGTACTTGTAGACCGTATTGCAGTCAAACACGAAAATGCCGTCGGGATCCAGGTAATTGTTGACGAGCCGGAACATCGCGACGAGGTCCTCCGTGGACTCGAGGTAATTGACCGCGTCACAGCGGCTCACGAACGCTGCGCAGGTCCCGTACAGCTCAAAGGACCGCATGTCCTGGCAGAGGTACAGGATGTTCTTCCCGCTTTGCAGCTTTTTTTCGAGCGCGATCTCGAGCATGTCCGCCGACCTGTCGATCCCGATCATGTCGAAGCCCTGGCTGTCAAGACGCTCCGTGAGGCTCCCGGTACCGCAGCCGAGATCCGCGACGATCCCCTTCGTGATCCCGTGCTCCTTCAGGACACGGACCACCTGCCCGCACCACTCGTCGTACGGGACATTGTCCATGAACAGGTCGTAGACCCGCGCGAAACTGGTATATGCATCCATGAAAGGCGCTCCTTTCTGCAGATATGGAGAGAACAGGTTTGTCTCCAAACCTGTTCTCCGGATCTCATGTAAACGTTAGGGCTCAGGCATTCCTGCCGCAGCAGAACTTGTACTTCTTTCCGGAGCCGCAGGGGCACGGGTCGTTGCGGCCGATCTTCCTCGGCTTCCTGACTGTACCGCTCGCCTTCTGCGCCTTGTAGAGCTCCTTCCGCTTTTCCTCGGTAAGGATGGAATCCCATGCCGGGAGCCCGTAAAGCCAGGTGGCCTTTGCCTCTACCATGTTGTAGTAAAGCTTTTCCGGATCGATCTCCAGACGGACCGCAGTGTTCTCGTCCATGGTCTCGATCGGGTTCGGTTCCTTCAGGCTGTCGTTGATGCCGTCAAGGAAGCCGGTCATGGTCTCGATGTCCGTGCCGTACTTTTCGGCAAGGCCTGCCACGGTCCCGCTTTCCACCGCCGTGACGTCCGCGAGGAGCTTTTCATAGATGCCCTTCTCCGTCACGAAATATGCCTTCCAGAGCTCTTCCTTTTCCTTGTCGCCGGTCCCGTTCCCGTAGGCCTTGACTCTCCAGTTCTCAAGCAAACTCATTTATAATACCGCCTTTACCTTTCAGAAAATGTGTTTTTTCATATATCCTGCCCGCGGTCCCTTCCCCGCCGGTCAGGATGCGGACAGAGCGATTATATCCTACTTTGTCCCGGATTGCAAATCCTCCTGCCCGGACGCCTGGTCCTTCCTGATGAAAGCCCCTGTTTTCCTGTCGATCTCGAGGAGCTCCCGGTACTCGTCCGTCTCCGTCGTGAGCTTCTTTTTCCTCAGGCGGTGCTCAACGAACCGGTTCACCTGGCGGGCTATAACGGCAAACGTCGGGATGCCGATCACCATGCCGACGATGCCCCAGAGGCCGCCGAAGAAGAGGATCGAGAAAAGGATCCAGAAGCTTGAGACGCCGGTCGTCTGGCCGAGGATCTTCGGTCCGAGGATGTTTCCGTCGAACTGCTGCAGCACCAGGATAAAGACCAGGAACTGGACCGCCGCCACGGGATCCGTGATGAGAAGGATGAACGCGCTCGGGACGGCGCCGATAAACGGCCCGAAGAACGGGATGATGTTCGTGATGCCGACGATGCAGCTGATCAGGATCGCGTACGGGATCTTCATGAATCTCAGGCATATGTAGCAGAGCACGCCGATGATCACCGAGTCGATGATCTTCCCGACGATGAACTTCGAGAAGACGTCCTGCACGTAGCGGCACTCGTTCACGATATCGTTTGCGGTACTGACGGGAAACAGGCTGTAGATGATCCTCTTGCACTGCGCCTTCAGGAGGTCCTTCATGTTCAGGCAGTAGGCCATGATGATGAGGCCGATGAAGAAGTTCTTGAACACGCCGACGACGCGCATGACGCCTGTCGTAAGGCTGGTCAGGTAGGTCTGAAGGTTCTGGAGCAGGTCGTTCGAGACCCAGTCGGAAAAGCGCTCGTAAAGCTGGTTGTAGACGTTCAGGATGAACGCCGCCGTCTCAGGGTCTTCATGGAACCAGCTCTCGATGAACTGCCCCACGGAGGTGTAGCCCTGCGGCATGTTGCTGACCAGGTCCCTGACAGCCTTGATCACGGACGGGACCAGCATGGCGATCACGGCCGTCACGGAAGCGAGGATCGCGATGATGCTTGCGACGGTCGCCAGGAGATGGGCAAGCTTCAGGCTTCCCTTCGTTTTCCCGTTCCCGTCCGGCTTCCCCGCGACCGCGTCCACGACGATATTGTAAAGAGGCGCCATCAGGAAGGCCATGACCAGCCCGTAAATGACCGGCATGAGGATCTCGACGATCTTTGAAAGCCCGCTGCTTACCTCGCTGTACCTGAGCAGGGTAAAGCCCAGCAGAAGCCCGAAGGCCACCACGGCAGCCGCCGTGAGCCCCCAAAAGAAATAATGCCTGTTCCTGTCATTCACCATAAAGGTCCCCGTTCTCCCGGAAGCACAGGGTATGTCCGGAAAATCAAAAAAGAAGCAGCGCGCGCGCTGCCCTTTATGTACAAGCAGCTCCCAAAGTGCCGGTCTTACTTATTGACGCCTGGCATTGCCAGGTGGGTGACCGCACCCGGCCATCTGCCTTCCGCCCGAAGCGGCCTGACATCCGAACGAGAATTAGGTCTCCCGGTCATAAGTTTGCAGGTTCAAAATTGGTAAGATTATCGAACACCCCAGGTGCTGCCCATATGCGGTTTGGTTACATAAAATTATAAAGGCGCCGGGCCCGGAAGTAAAGGGAAAATCCACGAAAAATGCGGGTTTCCGATAAAAATGCAGACGGCTCACCCTTCTGTCAGGAAGCGGAGCAGCTCCTTCGTATCCCTGACGAGCATGTCCGCGCCCGCGTTCCTGAGCTCCTCCTCCGGCCCGTACCCGTAAAGGACGCCGACCGAATCCATGCCGGCTTCCTTTGCGCCCCGGATGTCAAAGATCCTGTCTCCGACCATGACGCCCTCTCGCGGGTCCGTAAAGCCTGCCTTCTTCATGACGTTCCCGATAATGACTCTTTTATTGCCGCCGTCAGGGCCGTCCGACCCGCCGGCAGTCACGGAGAACACGTCGTCCAGGCCAAAGTACCCGAGCACCTTCTCCACCATGAATTCCGGCTTCGCGGAGGCAAGGCACGGGACCGCCCCGAGCTCCTTAAGAGACAGAAGCGTCTCCCGGATGCCGGGATAAAGCTCGTTCTCATAGATCCCTTTTTCCAGATAGTATTCCCTGTAAAGGCGGATAGCCTCATCCACCTGGTCCTGCGGCACGCCGAAAAATTCGTGAAAGGACTGGGAGAGCGGCGGTCCGATCATGCGCCGCATCTCCTCCCGCGGGGGCATTGTCCCGACGGTCCGCATGAGCGCGTACTCCCCGGAGTTCAGGATCCCCGGCGCCGAATCCGTCACCGTCCCGTCAAGGTCAAACAGGACGTATCTGTATTTCAGTCCCATGTGTTATCTCTCCGTTCACTGCTCCGCCGAAGCCAGGCGGTATACGTCCTGGATCTCGAACGGCGTACTGATGATCGCGTACGGGTGCTGCTCCGCAAGCTCCGCCGGGCCGCGGAAGCCCCAGAGTACGCCCACCGTGACGCAGCCGCCCTTCACGCCGGTCTCCATGTCCATGCGTGTGTCCCCGAAATAAAGGCACTCCTCCGCCTTCAGGCCGAGCGTGTCAAGCGTCATCCGGAGCCCGCGGGGATCCGGCTTCAGCGGGACGTCCGGCCGCTCTCCGGTCACGAGGTCAAAAAGCTCCCTCCCGTAGACCGGGAAGATATTGTCCTCCGTCTGCTGCTGCGGCTTGTTGGAAAGCACCGCGAGCTTCAGGCCCTGCTTCTTCAGGAACTCGAGCGCCTCCGGGACGCCCTCGTACGGCTGCACGCCGTACATGCAGTTCACGGCAAAGTGCTTCCTGTAGGTCTCAGCGGCCTTCGCGACTGTCTCAGGATCATGGATCCCGAATTTCCCGAAGGCACGCTTCACATAGTTCAGGGACCCGTTTCCCACGAAGACCTTTACCTCGTCCTCCGTGACCTCTCCGAGGCCGAACTCCCGGAGCGCGAGGTCCATGGACTTTTTCAAAGCCGGGACCGTGTTCAGCACGGTCCCGTCAAGATCGAATACTGCTCCTCGTATCAAGCTGTCTCCTCCGGTGATCAAAGGCCGAAGAGGGTCTTCATGATGCCGCGCCCAAGGGACGCGCCGACGTTGCCGCCGACCTTCTTTCCGAAGGTCCCTCCGACTGTCTTTCCGAGCGTGTTGCCGACCTCGCGGCCGATGGTGCCTGCGGCGGCGCTGCCGATCGTCGCGGCGGTGCGCTTCTTCTTCGCCGCGGCGCGCTCCTTTTCACGCTCCTCAGCGGCAGCCTGCTTTTCCGCTTCCTTCGCGGCGGCGGCAGCCTCTCTTGCAGCCTGTTTTTCTGCTTCTGCCCTTTCCCTCGCCGCCTGCTTTTCCTTCTCGGCCGCTTCCTTCGCGGCCTGCTTCGCAGCCTCTTCCTCTTCCTTCTTCTTCAGCGCCGCTGCCTCCTGCTCGCCCTTCAGCCTTACCAGGAACTCATATGCGGAGTCGCGGTCGACCATGTTGCTGTACTTGTCCCTCAGCGGGCTTGCCAGGATGGCGGCCTGGTGGGTGATGTCATCGACCGCTCCCATCTGGGACTGCGGCGGCAGGATCTTCGCGATCTGCGCCATGGACGGGGAGCCGTCCGCCTGCAGGAAGGACACGACTGCCTGCGCGGTCTTCAGCTCCTGGAGCGCGGTCGCGGTGTCGAACGCGGGGTTCGCGCGGAAGGACTGCGCCGCGGCGCGGATGCCCTTCTGCTCCGCGGGCGTATACGCGCGGAGGGCATGCTGGATATTGTTTCCGAGCTGGGAAAGGACGGCGTCCGGGATATCGCTCGGGTTCTGGGTGATGAAGAAGACGCCGATGCCCTTGGAACGGACCAGCTTGATGACCTGCGTGATCTTCTCAAGAAGCGCCTTGGACGCGCTGCTGAAGAGAAGGTGCGCCTCGTCGAAGAAGAACACCATCTTCGGCTTTTCAAGGTCGCCGACCTCCGGCATGATCTCGAAAAGCTCGGTGAGGAGCCACAGCATGAAGGTCGAATAGATCGTCGGGTCGTTGATCAGGGAAACGGAGTCAAGGATGTTGATCATGCCGCGGCCGTCCGCGTCCTGTGAAAACCAGTCGTGGATGTCGATCGCCGGCTCGCCGAAGAACAGGTCGCCGCCGTGGTCCTCCAGCGAAACGAGCGAGCGCATGATGACGCCGAGGCTCGCCTTGCTGATGTTGCCGTAGCTCTGGCGGTACTCCTTCGCGTTGTCCTCGACGTAGTTCAGCATGGCCCGCAGGTCTTTGATATCGATGAGAAGCAGGTTTTCATCGTCCGCGATATGGAAGACGATGTCCAGAAGGTCGCTCTGGGTCTTGTTCAGATTCAGGAGCCGCGAGAAAAGAAGCGGCCCGAACTCGGAGACCGTCGTCCTGAGCGGGAGCCCGTTCTTTCCGAGGATGTCCCAGAACACAGTCGGGTACGCGTGGTAGCTGAACCCGGCCTCCGCGAGGCCGAAGCTCTCGATGCGCTTCCGCATGTCCTCCGTGTCGATGCCGGGCCTGCACATGCCGGCGAGATCCCCCTTGACGTCCGCAAGGAACACCGGGACGCCGGCGTCCGAAAACGATTCCGCGAGGACCTTCAGCGTCACGGTCTTGCCGGTACCGGTCGCGCCCGCGATGAGCCCGTGCCGGTTCGCCATTTTCGGAAGGATCACACAGCGCTCGTCTCCGCTCTTCGCGATCCAGATCTGATTCTCAGAATACATAGCTCTTCCTCCGTTCCCTGTTCAGTGTATGCGTGCTTTCCATGGCCCGGCAGGTAAATGCCGGCGCCCTCTTTCCAGTCGATTTTACCATAAAAAAAGGATCCCGTACACCTGTACGGGACCCACAATCTGATCGGATAAAAGACTCTGTGATAATGTTACAGCTCGATCTTGAATTCCGGGGAAGCCTCGCCGTTGACGACGTAGTAAGCTACGCCCTCCTCCGGCTGGACATAGAGATCGATCGTCTTGACCTCGACATCCTCGTGCGCTTCCTTGAACGCCTTGACGGCCTTCTCCTGGATATCAGCAGCGCTGACGGACCTGCCGGCGAACTCGATCGTGACAGTCGCCTTTGCGGCGGTCTTCTTCGCCCTGACGGTCTTCGTGGTCTTCTTCTCAGCTGCTTCCTTGACTTCCTTTGCCTTCGGCTCTGCTGCCTTCTTAGTCTTCTTTACCTTTTCCTCGGTCACTTTCTTTACCTCTTTCACAGTCTCTGCTGCGGCTGCAGCAGTCTCTTCATTTACCTTTGCCGCCTCAACAACTGCCTCGGCGGTCTTTGCGGCCTTCGTGGTCTTTCTTGCTGCCATACTGCTGTTCCCCCTAACGTTTTCGCTGTTATGATGAGCGTCGTCCAACGGTGCGATTCTTTCTTTCTGTTCAGCGGCCTGTCTTCTTCTTTCCGTTTCACGAAGCGCCCGGGCAGCCGCTTCCTTTGCCCTTGCTTCTTTTAAAATACTGCGTTTGTCGATGAGCACCCAAGTCCCCTCCGTTTTTTCATATCCATGAACAAGGAAACAGGAACCGCGCCCGGCAGAGCGCACTGACGGAAAGAAGTCCGGTCAGATCAGGAGAGCGCATTGCTCTCAGGACGGTGAAAGTATAAATCCGGTCCCGGTTTTTGTCAACAAATGTGGTTTTTTTCAGCGATTTTCAGATTTTTCAGCAGAAAAGGACCGCCGGTATCGTGATTTTTACAAAGGATACGCGCTTCCGGAACCGGAAAATCCTGCCTTGTATTTTTTACATTTCCGCCGCTCTATGCTATCATAAGGTAAAGCTTCCTACATGTACACGCAGTCAAGTTTTGCCGATCCACGGCAGGAATCAGAGGTAAATCATGCAGATGCAGCTTCTAATGGACCGGATCCGCAGGGACGGCCAGGTAAAGTCAGGCAACATTCTGAAAGTCGACTCGTTTCTGAACCACCAGATCGATGTGGCCCTTCTCGAGGAGATCGGGAAGGAATTCCACCGGCAGTTCACAGGGAAAAAGGTGACCAAGATCCTGACGATCGAGGCCTCCGGCATCGCGATCGCGTGCTTCGCGGCGCGCTATTTCGAGTGTCCCGTCCTCTTTGCCAAGAAGTCGAAGACCCTGAACATCGCGGGCGATGTCTACAGGTCCACCGTGGAATCCTTCACCCATAAGAACACCAGCGAGATCATCGTCTCAAAGCAGTTCCTTTCCAGTGAGGACCGGGTCCTCATCATCGACGATTTCCTCGCGAACGGCAAGGCGATCATGGGCCTCTCCGACCTTGTAAAGCAGGCCGGGGCCGAGCTGGTCGGCGCCGGCGTCGTGATCGAGAAGGGCTTCCAGGAAGGCGGGAACCGCATCCGCGAGATGGGGATCGACCTCCACTCGCTCGCGATCGTGGATTCCATGGACCCGGAAAGCGGGATCGTCTTCCGCAGGGAAGGATAAAATGCCGGAATACAGAATATCCAGAGATAAAGCGCCGGTGCGTTAAGGTTTTTCCTTAATGCGCCGGCGCTCTTTCCATAAGGTGAGATTCAAAGATACTTTTCCATCAGAAGGAAGGTCCCCTTCCGCCATACCGCGGTCCCGGTCTTCTCATAGCCGTTCTTCCGGTATAAGGCAAGCGCGTATGGATTCCCGCTGAACACATCCAGCCTGACCGCCCCGATCCCGCGCTTCTTAAGCTCGTTTTCGATATGCGAAAGCGTCATGCCAGCGATCCCCCGGTTCTGGAACGCGGGATCCACGCACAGCCTGTGCAGGACCCGGAATTCCCGGTCCGGATATTTCCACGCCCCGTTCCCGTACTGCCCGTCACATACGTCGTTGAGCACATAGATCACCGCGATCCTGCCGTCCTGCATGCCGACGGACAGCGTGCCGCTCCCGATATCTTCAAGGAACTGCTCTTCCGCCGGATAGATCTCGTCCCACTGATCGATGCCGCGGGCCCTGAGCTCCGCGACCGCTGACCTCACCACCCCGCAGATCTCCTCAATATCTCCCCTGTTCGCCAGCCTGTATTCCATATCCTTTCACCTGCGTTCAAAGAGACATACAAGCTCGCACCCGGCGGTGCGCGGGAACATATCCACGCCGCACGCTCTGGTGAGGCTGTATCCGCCCTCCCGCATGACGGCGATGTCCGTCTTAAGGCTCGTCGGCTTGCAGGAAACATAGATGATCCGCGGCACGCCGTATTTTAAAAGCTTCGGGAGCGCCTTCGGGTGCACGCCCTCCCGCGGCGGGTCGAGGATGATGACGTCCGGCGTTTCGGTCAGGGAATCGAGGACCTTCAGGACGTCCCCCGCGATAAAGCGGCAGTTCGTGATCCCGTTCCGCGCGGCATTCTCCTCCGCGGCCTTCACAGCCTCAGGGACGATCTCCACGCCGACAGTCTTCTCCGCTGTCTTCGCGACGATCTGGGCGATGGTGCCGGTCCCGCTGTAGAGGTCGAAGACCGTTTTTCCCTCCGTGTCCCCGACGTACTCCGCGACCTTCCCGTAGAGAAGCTCCGCTCCGCCGGAATTGTTCTGGAAGAAGGAAAACGGTGTGATCTTGAAGGAAAGGCCGGACAGGGTTTCCGTGAACCAGTCCCTTCCGTAAAGGACCTCCGTTCCCTGGTCGATGACAGCGTCGGCCGGGGAATCGTTTACTGTGTGAAGGATCCCCGCGAGCGTTCCCCCGAAGGGGAGCGCCAGGATTCGGTCCCGCCAGCCCAGAAGGAGCTCCCGTCCAAGCCCTGACGCGTGCACGAGGTCCGTCAGGATCTCCCCGGTATGCGCCCCTCGCCTGACCAGCAGGTGGCGGAGCTGCCCTTCATGGCTGAACTTATGGAAATACGGGACGCCCTGCTCCGTGAAATAGTCGAGCGTCGCCCTGAGGATCAGGTTGAAATCCGGATGGACCAGGCGGCAGCGGTCCGTCGTCACGATGTCATAGTGGCTCCCGCGGCGGTGCATGCCGAGGGCAAGCGGGCCGTCCTTCACCGTATCGCCGAAGGAAAATTCCATCTTCGCGCGGTACCCGCCGGAGACCGGGCTTTTCTTTACGCCTTCCCAGATGAAAGGACCGCCGGCGATCTCGTCAAGGAGCTCCTTCATCTGCCGCTCCTTGAGGGCTGCCTCCTCCCCGTAGGGAAGCGTCTGGTACAGGCACCCTCCGCAGTCACCCGCGTGCGGGCACGGGTCCTTCTCCGTCTCCAGCGGGGACGATTTCAGCACGGAAAGGACCATCCCCTCGCCGCGGTCACCGCGCCGTTTCGTGATCCTGTACTCCACCTCCCTGCCCGGAATGGCGTGCTTAAAGAGGACCCTCCCGTCCTCACGCTCGATATACCCTCTGTCCGGGAACCCGGTCATGCCGATCACGCCGGTCCCCGTCTCGCCCTTTTTCATGCGTTCATTCTCCTCCGGCCCCTGATGGGCCTTCTTCCGATGGGATGTACAGCCCGCTCTCCGCCCTTATCGCGCAAAAGGCGCGTCGCAAGCGGCGCGCCTTTCCAAACTGCTTTTTTTACTTTGATCACGGACTGTCAAAGTCCTTCGCTCAGGCTTCCTCAGCGGGCTCCGCCGGCGCTTCATCTGCCGGGTCATCCATGTCCGCGTCGTCAAAATCATCATCAAAGTCGTCATCGAAATCATCAAGATAGTCCGGGGTAAGGAAACGGTAGACCGCGTAGGCGATCCCCGCCGCAGCGATGATCACGCCGATCACGGCAAGCACCGTAAGGATCAGCTTCTTCCTGTTTTCCTTGTCCTCCTGACGCCTGATGAACTCGCTGATCTTCGCAGCGGCAGCCTGCTTGTTGACTGCGCTCACGATATCCTCGAGCCTGACCAGTGCTTCTCTGCTCAAATTCCCAAGATTTTCCATATACGCCTCCTGCCGCCGATCAAGATCGAAAATCAATACTATACACGGCTATCATAGCACAATCAAAAAACATGCGCAACGAATCAGGAGGCCTAAATCATATCTTTGAAAGCTTCGCGAAGCCCGCGAACATCTTTTTTACGCCGTGCGCGTCAAAGTCCACGGTCACCTCGTAGTCGCGGCCGCCGTCCCGGACCGCCGTGACCGTCCCCTCGCCGAATCTCGCGTGCCTGACTCTGTCCCCGACCCCGTAATCCAGCGAGTCCGCCTTCACGACTGTGAACGCCTTGCCGAAAGCGGCAGGCTTCGGCGGCTTCGGCGGCTTCGGGGCCTGCCGGGCAGCAGGACCGGAGGAATATGAACTCCCCGTTCCCGTCCGGAACGAAGGAGCATCGTCCCACGGAAGGCCGCTCCCGGTACTGCCGAAACGGTACGTGTCCGCAGACCGCTTCGGGGTCCAGCTCGTATCGCGGCGCTCCGTGAGCTCCGCAGGGATCTCCTTTAAAAAGCGGGATTCGTTGGACCAGCGGGTCTCCCCGTTCACCATGCGCGTCCTGGCGCCTGTCAGCGTGAGCCGCTCCCGCGCCCTCGTGATCCCGACGTAGCACAGGCGCCGCTCCTCCTCAAGCTCCTCCGGGTCCTCGATGGAACGGTTCCCCGGGAACAGGCCGTCCTCCATGCCGGTGATATAGACCTCGTCAAACTCAAGGCCCTTCGCGGCGTGCAGCGTCATGAGCGTGACCTTCTCCGAGTCCTCGTCAAGGCGGTCGATATCGGCGACCAGCGACACCTCCTCAAGAAAACGGTCAAGCAGTGGAAGATCCGCGGGAAGGCCGGCATCGCCCTCGTCCGAACGGTCCGAATGGTCGTTCTCGTACGCGGCCGCCTTGGAGACCAGCTCCTCGATGTTTTCAAGGCGGGACTGCGCCTCGATCTCGCCCTCCTCCTTCAGGGACTCCGCGTAGCCGGTATCCGCCGCGACGGCGCGGACCAGTTCGCTTAAGGAAAGCGTTTCGCTCTTCTTCTGAAGGCCGCGGATCACGTCCGTGAACTCCCGGATCTTCTGTCCTGCCTTGCCGAGGAGGCCAGCCTCCGGCATGCGGAGAAGTCCCTCGTAGAACGACAGAGCGTTCGCCTCCGCGAAGACGCGGACCTTTTCGACCGTCGCCGCCCCGATCCCGCGCTTCGGCGTGTTCAGGATCCTGCGGACCGCAAGGTCGTCCCTGCCGTTCGCGACCGTCTTAAGGTACGCGAGGACGTCCTTGATCTCCTTCCTCTGGTAGAAGTTCACGCCTCCGACCAGCTGGTACGGGATGCCCATCGTGACGAAGCGCTCCTCAAGAAGGCGGGACTGCGCGTTCGTGCGGTAGAGGATCGCAAACCTCCCGAAATGCGTGCCCGCGCGCTCCCGGATCTCCCTGGCGACCGTGTCGGCCTCGTCCGACGCGTTCTCAAAGCGAAGCACGCGGACCGGGGCGCCGTCGCCCTTCTCTGTCCAGAGGCGCTTCGCCTTCCTGCCGCGGTTGTTCCGGATCACGCCGTTCGCCGCGTTCAGGATGTTCGAGCTCGAGCGGTAATTCTGTTCAAGCTTCACCACGTGCGCGCCCGGGAACGCCTGCTCGAAGTTCAGGATGTTCCCGATGTTCGCGCCGCGGAAGCGGTAGATCGACTGGTCGTCGTCGCCGACTACGCAGAGGTTCCTGTACTTGCCGGCGAGCAGCTCCACGAGGCGGAACTGCGCCGTGTTCGTGTCCTGGTACTCGTCGACCATGATGTAGCGGAAACGCTCCTGGTAATAGTCAAGGACGTCCGGGCAGGCGCGGAACAGCTGGACCGTCCTGACGAGCAGGTCGTCAAAATCCAGCGCGTTGTTCTTGTGAAGGAGCGCCTGGTAGCGCTTATAGCACTCCGCGGTCTTTTCCTCCACGTAGCCGGAGGCCTGCTTCGCGAACTCCTCCGGGCCGATGAGCTCGTCCTTCGCGGAGCTGATCACGCCTAAGACCATGCGCTCCTTAAAGCTCCGCGTGTCGATATTCAGCTCCTTGAAGACCTGCTTCATGAGCGTTTTCTGGTCGTCCGCGTCGTAGATCGTGAAACGGTTCTCGAAGCCCAGACGGTCGATGAAGCGCCGGAGGATCCGGACGCAGGTCGAATGGAAGGTGGCGACCCAGACCTGCTCCGCGCCCTCCTTCACCAGGCTGTCGACGCGCGCGCGCATCTCCCCCGCTGCCTTGTTCGTGAATGTGATCGCCAGGATGTGCCACGGGTCCACGTGCTTTTCCGAGATTAGATACGCGATCCTGTGGGTCAGGACGCGCGTCTTCCCGGAGCCCGCGCCCGCCAGGATGAGCTCCAGTCCCTCGGTACAGAGCATCGCCTCCCTCTGGCGGTCATTCATGCCGTCATTTAAGTTCATTCCTTCTTCCCCTTCTCCATCGCCTTAAGCCGCGCCATCGTCAGGTCGTAGCCGTCGTTCCCGAAATTCAGGGAGCGGTTCACGCGGCTGATCGTCGCGGTGGACGCCCCTGTCTGCTCCGCGATCTCAAGATAGGTTTTCTTCTCCCGGAGCATTTCCGCGACCTCATAGCGCTGGGAAAGCGACAGGATCTCGTTTGCAGTGCAGACATCCTCGAAAAACTGGTAGCATTCCTCCTCTGTCCTTAACGTCAGGACAGCGCGGAACAGGCGGTCGACTGCCGGGGAATGAAGTTTTTTGCTCATCGTATGCTGCCTCCCTCTTAAAGATCTCCGGCGTCCCTTCCGTGAGACGACAGAGCAACAGCATTTTAGCACAGTAAAAACTTAAAGTAAAGAAGTGCGTTGCCTTTCCATCCTGTTTGTACTATACTTTCCATGTTGTACATTCCGCGGGCCGTGCCGGTCCGCTTGTTCTGAAAGGTGAATTATTCTATGGAAAAGATCTATTACGGCACCGTCGGGGGCTCGTCCCTGGGGACCGGGCGGCGGCGGAGAAGAAGGCGCCGCTCCCCGCTCATGCCGTTCCTCCTCATCCTTCTGGCGGTACTGCTCATCGTCCTCCTCATCTTCGCGGTGAAGAAGCTGAAGGGAGGCGGCGGGCCTGCCGCTCCTGAGACCGTCGCCGGGGAGACGCTTCCCGCGGAAACGGAGGAGACGGCCCCGCCGGAGCCCACGCTCTCCGCGGCGGAGCAGCTGATCGCGGACGCGGAGCGGCTCGCGGCAGGCTATGACTATGACAAAGCCATCGAGCTCGTGCAGGGCGATGCGGAGGCGGCGGAAAGCGAGGAGGGGAAGGCCTTTATAGCCCGCTGCGAGGAGACGAAGGCAGGCCTGGTCCGGCAGAACATCTCCGAGATCACCCACGTTTTCTTCCACACGCTGATCATGGACACGTCCAAGGCCTTCGACGGCGACTCACGCCAGAACGGCTACAACGACGTCATGACCACGAAGGACGAGTTCCTGAAGATGCTCGACGAAATGCATAAGCGCGGCTTCGTCCTGGTCCGGCTCCACGACATCGCCTACGAGGTGGATGACGAGGAAAACGGCGGCAAGAAGATGGTCGCCGGGGACATCATGCTTCCGGAGGGGAAAAAGGCTTTCGTCATGTCGCAGGACGACGTCTGCTACTATGAGTACATGACGGGCGACGGTTTCGCGAGCCGTCTGGTGATCGGCGACGACGGCCGCGTGACCTGCGAGATGGACCTGGACGACGGGACCACCGTGACCGGCTCCTACGACCTGATCCCGCTCCTCAACGAATTCATCGACGAGCACCCGGATTTTTCCTACCGCGGCGCGAAGGCCTGCATTGCCGTCACCGGCTATAACGGCGTCTTCGGCTACAGGACGGACACCGAATACGAGCAGACGAACCCCAACATCGAGGCGGACCGCCAGAAGGTCCGCGAGATCGCCCAGGCGCTCCGCGACGACGGTTGGGAGCTCTCGAGCCACAGCTGGGGCCACCGGAACTACGGGACCATCTCCATGGATGAGCTCCACACCGACAACCAGAAGTGGATGGACCGCGTCGAATCGCTGATCGGCGACACCGACATCATCCTCTTCCCCTTCGGCGGGGACCTGCAGGACTGGCACCCCTACACCACCGAAAACGAGCGCTTCATGTACCTCTGGCGCTGCGGCTTCCGCTATTTCTGCAACGTCGACTCCTCGCAGTACTTCGTGCAGAAGGGCAACGACTTCCTGCGCCAGGGCCGCCGGAACCTCGACGGCTACCGCCTGTGGCAGGACATGACGAACAAGAACCGCACCAGCGACCTCTTCAACGCGGAGGAGATCTTCGATCCCGCGCGGCCCACGCCCGTGCCCGACTACAACGGCGGCTGATTTCGACCATGGGGACTGTCCCCATGGCTCAACACCGCGTCGAATACTCAACACAAATCAAATCTATGTACAGCAAATGCCCGGAAGCCATCTGGCTTCCGGGCATTTAATTTGACATTTCATTTCTTTTTTGTTGATTAAAGCACAAAACCAGGCTGATCTGTTTGACCATGGGGACTGTCCCCATGGTCGAAAACTGCTTATTTCGTGTGCACCTCGTCGTAGACGTCGAGGATCGCCTTGTCCGGCTCCGGGGTCGCGAGGCTCACGCAGACGTTCACGATGGCGCCGATGATGAAGGCCGGAAGCAGCTCGTAGATCGCGAGCACGCCGCCCATCGGGGCAATGCAGAACTTCCAGACGAAGACCATGATACCGCCCGCCACAAGGCCGGCGATGGCGCCCTGCCTGGTGGAGCGTCTCCAGAACAGCGCGATCAGCATGGTCGGGCCGAAGGTGGCGCCGAAGCCTGCCCACGCGAAGGAGACGACACGGAACACGGAGCTGTTGGGGTTCCACGCGAGGAACAGCGCGACCGCCGCGATGCCGAAGATGGTAGTCCTCGCGATCTTCATGGCCTGGCCGATCGTCAGCTTCTTCCCGAAGAAATCCTGCAGGAGGTCCTGCGAGACGCTGGACGCTGCCGCGAGGAGCTGGGAATCCGCTGTGGACATGGTCGCCGCGAGAATACCGGCGAGGATGATGCCGGCGATGAACGCGAAGAACAGACCGTTCTGGCTCATGACGTTGGAAAGCTGGATGATGACGGTCTCGGACTCGGAGCTCGTGTTGAGCATGGGAATGACGCCCGCCTTCGAAACACTGTAGCCGATGATACCGATCAGGATGGCGACGCTCATGCAAAGGACGACCCACACGCCTGCGATCCGGCGGGACATCGCGACCTCGTTCTCATCGCGGATGGCCATGAAGCGGAGCAGGATGTGCGGCATGCCGAAGTAGCCGAGGCCCCACGCGAGCGTGGAAGCGATCGGGAAAAGTCCGTAGGTGCCCGCGGTCCCGTCGCTCCAGTTGTAGCCCTGGGTGAGGCTCAGGTAGCCCGGCAGCGCCTGCGCGTTCTCCACGACCTTTCCGAAGCCGCCCGCCGCGCTGATGCCGAAGAACACGATGATCACGAGGGCGATGCTCATGAAGATGCTCTGTACGAGGTCCGTCGTGGATACTGCCAGGAAGCCGCCCATGACGGTATAGCTGATAATGATGATCGCGCCCACGACCATGGCGACGTGGTAATTCACGCCGAACAGGCTGTTGAACAGCGTGCCGACCGCCTTGAAGCCAGACGCGGTATACGGGACGAAGAAGATGATGATGATCAGCGCCGCGATAAGCGACAGCGTGTGCTTACTGTCCCCGTACCGCTTCGCGAAGAACTCCGGCACCGTGATGGCTTCCAGCCTCGCCGAATACCGGCGGAGCAGCTGAGCGACGAACAGGAAGTTCAGATACGTACCGACCGCAAGTCCGATCGCGGTCCAGCCGACCTCCGCCACACCCGCGATGTACGCGAGTCCCGGCATGCCCATGAGCAGGTAGGAGCTCATGTCCGACGCCTCCGCGCTCATGGCGGTGACGACCGGTCCCAGCTTTCTTCCGCCAATGTAGAACTCGACCGAGTTCTCGCCGGATCCGAGACGGCTGAAATAGATGCCGATCAGGATCATTGACGTAAGATACGCGACGATCGTAAACACGATCACAAATTGTGAAGTTGCCATAAATTACCCCCCATAATACGTTTATTGTATCTGCGCGCTTCCCCAAATGAGAAGAACTGTATACACATCGCACATACAGTGTCGTATTATAGCACGAAAAAAACAAGAATAAAATGCAGAACGGTGTATAGAATGCGTTCTATACACCGTTCGTGTAATAATCAAAATTTTCCTTGTATTACGCCGTTTTCAGGCTGTACATTTTTGCTTCCTGAAATAAGACCGGGACCATTTCACTCCCGTGCCCGGTACCCCTCCAGAAAGATCGGGGTCATCTTCTCCGTGTAGGACGTAAGGGAATAGGTCCCCCCGCTCAGGCACCAGTCATACAGAAGCGCCCGTTCCCAGAGCGCGTAGGCGCGCATGATCTCGTTTTCCGTGAGGTCCTTCCTGAGCGTCCCCGCGTCCCTGCCCTCCTTCACGATCCTCCGGATGAGCCGGAAATAAGTCCGGTTCCTGTCAAGGAGGTGCTTCTCTCCCGCTGCCGTGAGCTGCGTCGAAAGAAGCCGTGTCAGAAGATCGCGGGAAATGCTGTCCTCGATCATCATGAACAGCTCGCGGTTTAAGTACATGAGCTTTTCGACGGCATCGTCCGCGGGATCCAGAGTGTCCTTCAGCTGCTCGTACTTCTCGTCGAAGACGTAGGCCAGCGTGCCGAGGAGCGCGTCCTTGCCCTCAAAATAATGGTAGAACGACCCCCGCGAGGTCCCCGACTCGAAGATGATGTCCTCGATGGTCGTCTCGTCGTAACCGTTGTCGTAAAAAAGCTTCCACGCGGCCGAAATGATGCGGCCGCGTGTGTTTCTCGTGTTTTTCTTCGGCATGAATGTTTCCCCGGCGCAGGCGCTTTACGAAAGCAGGCTCCCGCCGTCCTGTCAGAATGATGCGATCTCGTCGATCGGGCCGGTCAGGACCACGCTGTCCGCGTAGAGCACCGGGCCGTTCCCGCCGTATTCCTTCGTGTTCTCGTCCTTGATCTTCGCCCGGATCCTGACCCACGAGCCGTTCTTCAGGTTCGCTGCGCCCTTGTACCGGCAGAGGAGCCCCAGGAACTGCATGTCCGCCTCGCAGCAGGTCATGACCTTGCGCCCCGGTACGAACACGCCCTTCGGAGCGCCCTTCGGGAGCAGCACCTGCGCGGTGAACTCCACGGTCTTGCCGTCGTACTTCGCGGTGCGGTCCATCGCGTCCACGTAGAAGATCCCGTAGTCCTCGGGCTTTATCTCGATAAAGTCCTCCTTCAGGTCATAGGGAAGCTCGATGGAAAAGTCGCCGCGGATCTCGCCCTCCAGGCCCTCGAACACGATCTCCGCGTTCGGCGCCATGGCCTTCAGGGACAGGTGGTAATTCCCGAGCTTTTCCTCCGGGATCCCGTCCGCGCGGTTGCAGATGACAAGCTCGCTGTCCTTTAACATGGGTCCCATGAAGGGCTTCATGTTCTTTAAATAAAGCTCGATGGTCGAGGTGTCGATGATCGTGATCTGCTGGTTCAGGAACCAGCAGTCCGGCAGCGTAAGCGCGTTCTGCATCCACATGCCGTTCCACTCGATGAGGACGCGCTCCGGGTGGTACTCATCCTCCAGCTTCGCGAGCGATTCCGGCGTGACCTCTTCAAGGCTCTCCATGTAGATGCCCGCGGTCTTCGTGCGCTTCAGGAGGGCGTCGTCGAACTCCTCCTCGCCCTCCTCGCAGACGATGAGGAGCGTGCGCCCCTCCGTCTGGAAATACGGCTGGTCCATGGTGAATTTCAGGAACTGGGTCTTTCCCGCCTCCAGGAAGCCGTTGATCAGGAATACCGGTTTTCTGCCGTCGTTCTCGTCATATGTATCTGCCATGGTCAGCTCCTGAACTCCTTCTCAAGATCCTCTTCCTTCAGGTCCGCACCGATCACGCAGACCTTGCCGGTGTACTCCGGCAGGCCCTTCCGGATCTCGGTCTCGCCCGGGACAAGGTCAAAGTACAGCCACTCGGTCTTCACCTCAGTCGGGACGTAGCCCTTCGCGCGGATGACGGCGCCGAAATCGTTCGTGTTCGCGAGCCTGTCGAGGATGCTCTTCAGCTTCTCCTCCTTCATCGGGGCTACCTGCTCAAGGCCCCAGCTCTGGAAGACCTCGTCCGCGTCGTGGCCATGGTGGTGGTGATGGTGATGATGGTGGTGGTGATGCTCATGCTCTTCTTCATCCTCATCATCGTCGTCATGGTGGTGATG